>JADJYQ010000005.1:340000-640000 GCA_016719615.1 Saprospiraceae bacterium | reverse complement strand
GATTTTGAGACGGCAATTGGTGCATGCTCACATACTGGCAGACGAGATATTGCAGAATTCCTTATAAGCCATGTTGCCAAACCAGATATTTTCACATTTGCCATGTTGGGTATGTTAAGCAGTGTAAAAGAACTAATCAAAATTTTTCCCGGAATTCAGAGTCATCGGGGACCACACGGCATTACTTTATGGAAGCATGTGCAAACTCGATTAGCTAATAAAGACATTACCAGCAAGGACAAAGCAAATGTGCAAAAAGTTGCAAATTATTTGGAAAAGTTAGGAAATTCCAATGTACTTGCCGATAGTATTGAAATGACGGAAAATGATAAAATAATTTTTTTATGAAATTATAAATTTGGCGCTGGTGAAACTGATATTTTTATGATAGAATCATCAATAACTGCTCCTGATTATATCCGTATTCATCGAAAAGGAATGGAAAGTAAGATATTGCTTAAAATAAGCGAAAACACTTTTGCTCCAACAGGTGCACCCTCAGTAAAAATATTATTTGAAGTAAAGGAAAATAAAGTTATTTCATTTACAATCTATGAAACTGAGCCAATGGTAACTGCCGTTAAAATATGAAATTTAATACGGCGTTATTGAAGAGAAAGAAAATAAAAAAAGCCCGAACCGGTAACAACGCTTTGACAAAAAAACTGGACTCATATAAAAAATCATTTTAGTCACAGTAAATTTAGAGAAAATGGCAGAACAACGAAGACATTTTTCCTCCGCATTTCATAGCCTGTGTTTTTTAGGGTTGAACATTTGAAGTTCTATAAAATCCACCTTGAATTTAAATTATGTTTGGTAAACATTTTGTTGAATATTTACAACCTGAACAAGTTCCACAATTCTAATGCGCAAGCATGACTTTCCTGACAAACTGCCGGCGATCATCTCTTATATTAAGAATATACACTCCCGGAGCAAGTGATTCTGTTTCACATATCCAATGGCTTGTAAACTGTCTTATATTTTTATGGGCTATGATCTTTCCATTTGAGGAAATGAATTCAATTTCCAGTGGGAAGCGAAGGGACTCAGAAAATTGAAAATGGATTTCATTTCTGATTGGATTTGGGAATATGGTCACCAAATCAGAGGTCTTTTCTTGCGTATTGATGATAACATCGCAAGCATCCAGAACGATATTGTGCAAAACAAGAGCACTATCTTTACACACTTGTTCCGGTGTTAGATCACCATTGATTCGAATGAAATCACAAAGCGCACCATCTTCCAATGCTTCAAAGGCGATGGTAAATAGAATATCATCGGGCATTGCACTTCGAGGTCCTGAGGCCAGGTCCATCCAACAGGTAGTGATATAACCCATATCCGCATATCGCAAGCCAAAGATTGGATCAGTTAAAGTGATTCCAGAGTTATTTAGAATACTATCAAATTTTAATGCAGCCCGATTAAACTTCATTGTAAATTGATATCCTTCAATATAATTGAAGTTATTGGAATAAAAATCGACCTTCATTTTTTCGCCTTTTCTGATTTGCTTATTTTGAATCACAAATACTAGGCTATCCTTTGGTTCCGGGATTATTATTATAGCAGTATCTGAACTTACTAAATCGTTTACATCGCCTAACTTATAAGCTCTGAAATCAACGATTTTTTTTTCAAAAGACTTCAAGTCAAGCTCTATACTTAAATTGGGAATTCTGGGTATTGAATCAATTACCGGAAATACCAGCCATGCCGGCATTTTGGGAAATTTATCTATTTCTCTTAAGATCAAATTTCTTATTTCTCTAACATCTGCTGCGGTGATTGTTTGCGAATTATTTACATCGGCGAGGATAGTTTGAAAACTATTGTCGAAGCTTTTAATACCTAAACTATGTTTATTAATGGCTACCATATCGCAAATGGAAACAAAAGCATTGGGATCATCATCTTTACTTGCTCTTAATGTGTAATTGGCAGATGGAAGGTCACCGAATTGATAATTTCCATCATTTACCAATTGAAATTTTTTCAATGTATTATTTGTTAGCAATTCGACGATAACATTTTTTGAAGAAATTGTATCTTTTCTTTCGAATATACTATATACTTCTCCCATAATCTTTCCACCGAAATGTCCTCCACATATTCCTAAGGGGTCTGTGACTAATATTTCTGTTTTTGCATGATCTGAATTTCCTTCTTCATCTTCTACCCATAGCTGTACTTCAACAATTAATTCATTATTTGCACCTGCAGCTACAAAATCATCACAACAAACAATAAGTTCTGTCAGCATTTGATCGCCATTAAAATAATACCTTAGGTTTTTATCAGTAGTGCAGTTATCTTGGCTTCCCAGGTTTAAATCCTTTGCGAATACACCGATGCACCCATTTGTTTTCATTTGAACATTGAAGAGGCCTGAGATGATATACGGTGTGGGCGCCTGGCAATCCTTGATTTCAAAAAGCTCGCAGAGCGTCGTGGACAAACCAGAAGTATCTTCAACAAACCAACAAATTTTATGGATACCTACAGGATATCGGCCACTGGCATCAAAAGGATAATTTCTGTTCGTTGTATAGATGTTAAAATCGTTTGAAGGATCCATGCCAGCTTTTAATTGATTTTTAGAAACCTTTCCCACCCAACAATCGTAGCCATTATAAGCACCGACTCCATCATTATATAAATCAATTTTATACTCAAAATTAAGATCATCTTCCGGAGTATCATCATCTGTAGCCGAAGCTTTTATACTTAAAGATCCAAAACAGAGCTGGCTGAGCGAATCCCGAACTGCAGGCGTGCAGTTTCCAACTTCAATGCGGATAACCGGCCGTTCAGCAACAATTTTATGTAAGGGATTTCTAAGATGAATTGATTTGGCAACGCCGGTATTCATTCCAAGGAATAGAAAAACCAATAGCAGATTTTGCACTCTTAAAAAATATAAATTGGGCATATCAGCCAAGGCCCCATTTTCTTTTAGGAATGGAGATTTAGTGTTCATCATTAAGGTGTTTAGCAAACGAATATAAACATTTTTCAGTAAAATAGTATTTTTATTATCCGATATTCGAATTTTACACCGGTCTGGAACAAACAAAGTAGTACTAATTTTAAAAGCTTCCCTTAATTAGCAATGAAAAATACGGAAAATTGCTGTACAAAACCGGGTATCCCTTAAATCTTCTTATAAAGTGTCAAAAAGTCCTCTTTCCGAGCCTCCGATACTGCGATAGTTGAATTATCGGTCAGGGTGATCGAAAGGGCATTATTGCGGTTGAGCCGGGTAATGTGGTCGATGTTGACTATGGCGCTGCGGCTGATCCTGAAGAATTTCTGGGGGTCTAAGGAATCCTCAAAAATGCGCAGGGTCTTGGCCACCGTCACATTCCGCATCGACCGGAGATGTATCTTCGTATAATTGATCTCCCCCTCCAGCCAAAGGATGTCGTTGGTTTCAACCATGTCGTAGCCGTTTTGGTGGGAGATGTTTGAAATATTATTCTTCAGATTTAGTTCTTTAATTTTTCTAATTTTGAAACATGAAAAAAACAGAATGTGTACTTATTAGAATATATCAAAAATTGAGTTAGTACAACTGTTATCAACAATTATAAAAACCGCCATTATGGTAAAAATTAGTGATAAGATGATATTAAATGCAAAGAACTTAATTTTAGTTCTTATGGCAATTCAAATAACATCGTGTACAGGACAAGTGAATGAAAAATCTGTTACTAATTTAAAAGAAAATGAAGTAAACACCCAACCACTCATTTTAAATCAAAGCACGACATTTCCTCAAATTCACACCAACTTAAATGGAATGGTAAGAGAGTTTGTAAGGACGATTCATCAAGACAGAAAAGGGCACTATTGGTTTGGAACAAATGGGGATGGAATTATACGCTATGATGGACGAATACTTGAAAAAATGATAATTGAAGATATCCACCCATATTTTAGGGTTTTAGAAATTGTAGAAGATACCGTAGGTAATATTTGGTTCGGAACATCTGAAGGACTTATAAAATATGATGGTGTAAAATTTAAAACATTTTCATTCAAAGAAGGACTGACAGGTGTGAATGCTGAAATTTGGGGTTTAACCATTGACAAAAACGGGCTTATTTGGGTCGGGGCAACAGGAGGAGTTAGTCAATTTAATGGTGAGATGTTTATACCTTTTTCATTGCCAGCTTCAAAAGCCGAAAACGCAAAACCTATGCTATCTGACAAATTGGTTTTTAAAATCATAGAAGACAAAAATGGAAATATGTGGTTTGCTACTGATGGAAATGGAATTTTTAAATATAAAAATGGAGAATTTATTCATTTAACAGCTAAAAATGAACTTACCGACAATAACGTTGCAGATATTTTGGAAGACATACATGGAAATATTTGGATTGGTACCTTTAATGGCGGTGTGAGTAAATATGATGGTAAAACATACACAAATTTTACAAAGGATGGAATTATTGTAGGTGATGAAACTTACAATCTTTACGAAGATAGCCAAAGGAATATTTGGTTTACGGCAGAAGGTTATGGTGTTTACCGATATGATGGTAATAATTTCAAACAATTCACAACCGAAGATGGCTTAACATCCAATGTCACACAAAGTATTACCGAAGATAACAAAGGACAAGTATGGTTTGGAAGCTGGCAAGGATTATGTATTTATGATGGGAAAATAATTATGAATGCTAAGGACAAAGAACCTTGGACGAATTAAAATAACGGTTGCCAACAATCAGCCGTTATGATGGAAACACAATATATAACATCGGGTTAATAGAAATGGTGTGCGAAGTTATTGATCACTCATTTGTGCTTTTAATAAAATTTGAAGCAGGTTTACAGCTCGAAATTCTAAACCGAAACTTCATTAAGCTCTGTCGCGCTGTGGGGCATCCAAATATGATATTAGAAATATGGAAATTGAAATACGACCATTAACTAAAGATTTGATAGACGATTATTTGTTTTTCTTTGACAATATGATTTTCAAAGAAAATCCTGATTGGTCAAGTTGTTATTGCATCGATTATCATTTTATTGGAGATATTGAATCCTGTACTCGTGAGTCAAACCGTTCTGGGGTAATCAATCTAATCAATGAGAATAAAATGACAGGTTATTTGGCCTTCGAAAATATGAAACCAATCGGATGGTGTAATGCAAACAACAGATTAAATTATCAAAGATTGCTCAAAGACTATGATTATATTGACAATCCTGATGATAAGGTTTGTTCAGTTGTTTGTTTCTTAATCCATCCCGATTACAGGAGACACGGGATTGCAAAAAAGTTGCTTGGACAAATTATTGTAAACTGTTTGAATAATGACTATGACTATGTTGAAGCTTATCCAAAAAAAGTGGAGTTATCTTGTGCAAGCAATTTCAAAGGCCCGTTAGAATTATATAGAAGATTTGATTTCATGATAAGTAAAGAGTATGACAATTATTATGTGATGAGAAAAAATTAAAATAAATATCGTGTACACAGCTTGGATAGAGCAATGGCACCTATTCTTCGTCACTACTTAGACACTACAGCATTTTGCACTTCACAAGTTTTTTCGGATGCAACATTTTCACTTGTAATGAACAAGTAATTTCCTATTTTTACAAAAGGATAATACTATTAATTGTGATCACTTAAATATGGCATCTATTGCACTTATAAATAAGGTCAAAATTTGATGATCTAAACATAGAACTATGAAAAGCAAAATTCTCAATTTCCTCCTCATTTTAAGCTCGCTCATTGGATATCTGGAATGGAGTGGTAACAATCATTCATTTCTGTTTCAAGCTGAAGCTGAAATATTTTCAAAAATTATTTCCAATCCGGCTTCAGTCTTTCACCCTTTAACTATTTTGCCAATGATGGGGCAGTTGATCCTGGTTTTTACACTTTTTCAAAAAACACCCAACAAAATTTTGACTTATATCAGCATAGGTGGCTTAGGACTGCTGTTGTTATTAATTTTGTTGATAGGTCTCATGAATTTGAATTTTAAGATGATCCTTTCCACACTCCCATTCATTGTGATCTCGGTATTGACGATCTTACATCATCGAAAACATGAAGCTTAAAGGATTTGCACCCAATACCAATAACAAAAGCTCTTATTTGAAAATTTCGTTCAGCAAATTTTTATTTGGCGATAATGATATTCGTTAAAATGAAGAGCTCTAAATGTCTTATAAAATTGGCATTCAGAAACTTCCTAAATTCTGCTCATCCTGATTCAGACAGTTTTCCACTTTATCTATCTGTTAAACAAAATCTCTCTGTACTTTGGCAGCGGCCAGTATTTGTCTTCTACATACAATTCCAGTGTATCCACGTTTTCGCGCACTTGCTGTAATACCGGTTTAACTTTGTCGCAATAGTGAATAGCCTCATCACGAGTGTTGGTATGTTTGCCATGATGATCCATCTCAGACCTCAGCTTAGAAATGCTATGGTACACCCCGTCGATACATTTTCCAATCAGCTGAGCCAACTCCGTCTGCGTTTTGACAGCCGTAACTGACAGGCCTGCATCGGTTGCTGACTTGATGTTGTTCAAAATATCGGTCTGGTAACGCAAACAAGCCGGAAGGATTTGATTCATACAAAGCTCCTCTGCCAGATTTGCTTCTATCTGCACTTTTTTAATATATTTTTCGAGATAGATTTCGTAGCGAGCTTCAATTTCTTTTTCGTTGAGGATGTGACTGTCTGCAAATAATTTTTTGGCTTTTGCAGTGACATAGGCATCCAATGCCAATGGTGTTGTTTTGATATTTGGCAATCCTCTCTTGGCTGCTTCATTGGCCCATGCTTCGCTGTAATTGTCGCCTTCAAAAAGAATTCCTTTGCAAGAGGTAATGCAAACTCTTAATTCTTTGAGAATCGCTGAATCTTTTTTCTCACCGGCATTGATATGCTGATCCACTTTTTCTTTAAAGTCGTTGAGCTGATTGGCTACGATCATATTGAGTACCATCATTGGGTCTGCACAATTAGCAGAGGATCCCACCGCGCGAAACTCAAATTTATTTCCAGTAAATGCAAAAGGTGAAGTTCTATTGCGGTCTGTATTGTCAAGCAAAACATCCGGGATCATTTTGTGGATATCGAGTTTAAGATCTTGCTCTTCTTCTTCTTTCAAATCGTGATCCACTCTTTTCTCAATGGCTTCCAAAACTTGGGTGAGGTAGTTGCCAATAAATACTGATATAATCGCAGGTGGGGCTTCGTTGGCTCCCAATCTGTAGTCGTTACTCTCAGCGGCAATACTAGCCCTGAGCAGGTCCGCATGATCGTGGACCGCTTTGATCGTATTTACAAAAAAGGTAAGAAATAATAGGTTGTTGCGAGGTGTTTTTCCGGGTCCCAATAAGTTGGTACCCGTGTCAGTACTCATAGACCAGTTGTTGTGTTTTCCGGATCCATTAATGCCTGCGAATGGTTTTTCATGGAACAGCACAATCAAATGGTGTCTGCGCGCCACGCGATCCATGAGGTCCATCAAAAGCTGGTTGTGATCGACCGCAATATTGCAGGTTTCAAACATCGGAGCACATTCAAACTGGCTGGGCGCTACTTCATTGTGCCGCGTGCGTACCGGAATGCCAAGTTTGTGGCACTCCATTTCCAGATCCACCATAAATGCATAAACGCGTTCCGGAATGGCTCCAAAATAATGATCTTCGAGCTGTTGTCCTTTGGCAGGGCTTCTTCCAAAAATAGTTCTTCCTCCGGCCATGAGGTCTGGACGTGCATAATACATGGCCTTGTCGATAAGAAAGTATTCCTGCTCCCAACCCAGTGTGGCTGTCACCTTATTTACAAATCGATCGAAGTAACGGGCAACTCCAGTAGCAGCTTTGTCGAGTGCTTCTATAGAGCGCAGCAAGGGTGCCTTATGGTCAAGAGCTTCCCCGGTATAGGATATAAATACGGTAGGAATGCAAAGTGTTTTAGAACCAGCAATGTCCATGATAAATGCAGGTGATAAGGGGTCCCATGCTGAGTAACCGCGGGCTTCAAAAGTTGCACGGAGTCCGCCACTTGGAAATGAAGAAGCATCGGGTTCCTGCTGCACGAGTGCATCGCCATCAAATCGCTCAAGAGCCGTTCCTGCCGCATTGATGGTAAAAAAGGAGTCATGCTTTTCTGCCGTACTACCTGTGAGTGGTTGAAACCAATGAGTATAATGTGTGGTACCGTTTTCCATGGCCCATGATTTCAAAGCTGCTGCGATCTGATCTGCCAAATCGCGGGATATCTTTTGTCCGTTTTCAATCCCCTGTTGATAGGCTTTGTAGGCTTCATGTGAAAGATATGATTTCATCTTACTGTCGGTAAAGACATTGTCGGCGTAATAACTTGAAATCTTTTTGTTTTCTCTTTCCTTAGGATTTTTAGGTCTGGATAAAAACAGGTTCATGGCAGCACTCCGGTTGGTTGACATAGCTAAAATTTGATTTTTGTATAATTATGACAGCACAAAATTATTTAAAAATATTTGGCTTTTATGCACTATTCAAAGCTTTTTAACAAAAATTATTAATTAATTTTTATTATTAATTGAATACTCGAGCAAAAAAGTCTGATAATAATCAAATATTTAATTTTTATATGGATAGTAGTGTTTTAGCGGTTATCACACATCAGACAAAAAATTATTTGCTTAGAAATTTGACTCCCCAGATATTTTACTTGACCCAAAATTTAGCCTTGGATCTCAAGTAAATTGGGTGAAAATCTTGCCCAATTTTGACTGGATCCAACTGATTCAATAATTCCTGAGACCCTTTGCTCCAGATATCAGCAGCGGCTTATGATCATTAAGTCTTTAGTGAAAGCTCTGCCCTCTATGCCAATTTTGGAATCGCGTAACGGCCTTACTTGGCTTTTAACTAATAATTTTCATTCTCCCGCTGTGACCCGCGCAATTTTAAATATGGATTCGCCGCTTATGTTCATTTAATTGGGATAAGCTAATCCCGATTTTTGAGATTTCTCTCCAAATCTCTTTTTTCGTCTTTTTCACGAATGGATTCTCTTTTATCGAAGGATTTTTTTCCTGAAGCTACAATGAGCTCAATTTTAATGAATCCACGATCATTCAAATAGATTTTATAGGGGATGAGGGTAAATCCTTTTTCGGATATCTTACGTTCAATTTTACGAATCTCTGTTTTATTGAGCAATAATTTGCGCTCTCTTTTAGGATTATAATCTGTTTCCTGGCTTTGTTTGTATTCTGAAATGTGCATATTCTTGAGCTTGACTTCACCATGCTCCACAATGCAATAGGCATCACTTAAATTCGCATTGCCTCCTTTTATAGATTTTACTTCACTCCCACTTAATACCATTCCTGCTTCAAAGGATTGATAAAAGTGATAAAGATGCGCTGCTTTTCTATTTATTATTTCTAGCTTACTCACTTCACGGCAAATCTCATATAATCTGAATGATGGACTTGATCTCCTTTTAAATTTGAAATGGAACCGGTCATTACATCGAATGCTTCTCTTTTATACATCACGATCTGGGGATAATCGTGCAATTCGTTGATAAATTTTAATTCGATTACAGGGTCTGGAATCCACTTAAACAAAACGGGTTTAAAGTCGTTCTCTTTTACTTTTGCTTCGAAATACCACTCCTCTTTTCCCTGTTTGTAAATTCTCATATATTCATGGACGCTGGCATAGCCCATATTGAGATCATATGCAACACCTGTATATTCGGAATCTGAGATCTTCACCCATTTCTCATAGAATTCCTTGTCTTTGTGTTTCCAAATACCGGTGATCCATTCAATCTCTATGGGTTTAGGATTGATGATGGTTATTGCAGGTTTGCATTGAACCCAAAACATCCCAATAGCGCACATTAAAATTAGCATTCTCATCATCTGCACATTAAATTTTATTCAAAACAAAATCTGTCATCTTTGTGAAGAGATGCATGCGGGCATGCAATCCTCCGATGCCGTGATTTTTATTCGGATAATAATAAGTTTCAAACTGTTTGCGATTTTTAATCAATGCATCTGCCATCTCAATAGTATTCTGAAAATGTACATTATCATCTGCCATACCATGCACTAACAAATAATTTCCTTTGAGTCGATCTGCAAAATTCACCGGTGAATTTTCTTCATAACCTTTGGCATTGTCTTTGGTGCGTCGCATATATCTTTCTGTATAAATGGAATCATACCATTTCCAGTTGGTCACGGGTGCTACTGCAATAGCAGATTTAAATACATCATTACCTTTCAATAAACACAGACTAGACATATAGCCGCCATAACTCCAACCAAAGATTCCTATGCGACCGGCATCTACGAAATCAAGTTTTCCGAGATATTTTGCTGCATCTATTTGATCCTCTGTTTCATATTTTCCCAATTGCAAATAGGTCATTTTTTTAAATTCTTCTCCTCTTCCTCCAGTACCGCGGTTATCAACCACACAAATTATATAATCTTTTTGAGCAAGCATTTGCAACCACCAATAATATCCAAAAGAATTCCATCGATTCATGACTTGCTGACTACCGGGACCGCCATATAAAAACATAAATACCGGATATTTTTTTCCCAGAACAAAATCTTTGGGTTTGATAATGGCCGCATTCATCAATGTACCACTGCTATTCGGAATCTTTGTCAATTCAACTTCAGATAATTTGTAATCTTTCATTTTAGTGGCCAATGTCAAATTGAGTTCCAGATCGCGAACTTTATTTCCCTGGCTATCAATAATGGTGTATTGTGTTGGCGATTTAATATTTGATGAGGACAATACCAGATACTTTAATCCCGGGCTGGCTTGTACACTTTGATAACCGGTTGTTGATCCTATTGGTAAACTAACACCCGTTCGTACATCGACTAGTCTAACTTGTCTTTCAAGTCCGGAATTTACTGCAAACTGACATAATATCTTGGTTTTGTCATCATTAAAGCCGTAAAACTCGCTCATCTCTTCATTTCCGGAGGTCAACTGTTTGTCTAAAGTTCCATTCATATTGTATAAATACAAATGCTTGTAGCCATCCATTCCACTGGACCATAAAAATTTTTGATTTTCTAGAAACTTTAAATGATCTTGTACATCAATATAATATTTGCTTTTTTCTTCTAATAAAATCCTGGAGGTATTCGCTTTTGTATTTATAAGAATCAATTTCAAGTGATTTTGATCGCGGTTCATCCAGCTCACACAAAGCTCATTATTATCCAGCGTCCATAACATTCTGGGTAAATAGTCATCTTCTCTGGGACCTATATTGAGTGGCTTGGCCTTTTTCTTTTTCAAATGATAATTCCAAACGGTCAGTATAGCATTGTCTTCGCCAACTTTAGGATATTTAAAAGTATATTTTTCGGGATACACTTCATTTCTATAATATTCCAGCGTAAATTCCTTGACCCGGCTTTCATCGAATCGAATAAAAGCAATCTGATCTCCCGATGGAGACCATTCATAGGCTTTTGTCAGCGTGAATTCTTCTTCATAAACCCAGTCGGATGCACCGTTGATAATTTTGTTGATGACTCCATCTTTGGTAATTTGTATTATTTTTTGATCATTTAAATCCTGATAGTATAAATTGTTTTCAAATACAAAAGCCACTTTTGTGCCGGTTGGATCAAAAGAAGGATATTTTATTTTTCCTTTTGGAAAAATCCGATCCAATTTTTTAGTTACTCTGTCGTAAACGAAATATTCTGCAACGAAAGAATACCTGTATATGGATTCAGACCCGGTAGCTAGCAACAATTTAGTTTCATCCCGGTTAAAACTATACGATTCTAACTTTCCTTTCAAGCTTGATTGAGATGATGCGTCAAACAAGATCTCAACTTCTTTGCCATCTGCGATTGCGTATTTTGAAATTTGAGTTCCTGTCATTCGCGAGTAATGCAAACCATCTTGCATAAAACTAAAATGCGGCACTCCTTTAGCTGAGAAAGTTCCTTTCTCGTAGATGTCTTCCAGGGTAAATAATTTATCCTGTCCGATGAGTAAGAAAGGAAACAACAATAACAATAGACAGCAGCGAATATTTATCATATTTTACCAATTAATTTAATAAATAAATTCATGATTCTTTTTTTAGAATCGGTGTAAGGAGGGTGAAAATTTCTGAGTAATTTAAACCATTTTCCTTGTACGCTTATTGCGCGAAGGTGTGAAAAACTTTCAAAACCATATCTACCATGATTCGAACCGGTCCCACTCTCTTGCAATCCCCCAAAGGGCAAATTGAAATTGCAATAATTGAGCAGACAATTATTGTAAGTCACACCACCTGATTTAATGTGCTGGGTCATTTCCGACAACCAGGATTTATTTTCACTAAACAGATATAAACTTAGAGGAGTGGACATCTTGTTTAAATTTGAAATGATCTCTTTCTTGTCTTTATAAAATAGAATGGGAAGAATAGGACCAAAGAGTTCTGATTCCATTGATACATGGCCCCAGTCGCTGTTCCATAAAAGCACCGGCTTGATTTTTAAACTTTCTTGATGGTATTCAAATTTACCTTCCAATTGCGCGCCCTGTTCAAGACTTTGGTACACGATCTTGCACAATTTATCAAAGTGATTTTTATGAATGATTCCGCAATAATTTTCATTGCTAATAACATGTTCGCCATAAAAATTTTCAATGGCAAGATTCCACTCGCGAAGGAAAGGATCTTTCAGTTTTTCCGGAAGTAATATAAAATCAGGGGCAATGCATGTTTGCCCTGCGTTCAGACATTTTGCAAATGCAATATCTTTTACGTAACGCTTCAAATCCACATGTTCATCAATGATGACAGGAGATTTACCACCCAATTCAAGGGTAACTGGTATCAATCTGTCTGCGGTCAATTTGACGAGTTTCTTTGCTTTTTCTTTCGAACCTGTAAAGTAGATGTGGTGAAATGGAAGAAGAAGTAGCGATTCAGCGCACTGCGCATCTCCTTGCACTACCATTACTTCATCTTTTGAAAAACAGGATTCGATAATTTCTGCAATCAGTTGAGATGTATGTTTTGTAAATTCAGAGGGTTTCAAAACGATCTTATTTCCAGCCGCCCAGGCAGCAATCAGCGGAATGATACTCAGGTTGATGGGGTAATTCCAAGGTGAGAGAATCAACACAACTCCTTTGGGTTCGTGCAATAAAAAGCTTTTCGTGCCAAACATTTCAAGTGGATTCTTCACTTGCTTTTTTTGCATCCAATATTTTAATTCTTTCCGGGCTTTTCGAATTTCAACCAGGCAGGTTAAAAGTTCTGAGCCATCCGTTTCTGCAAAAGGTTTTTTAAAGTCCTTATTGATGGCTTCTTGGATTGCCATTCGATTTGACAATAATGCCTGTTCCAGTTTTTGAAGTCCATTTAATCTGTACTTTAGGGAAGGAAACGGAGCGTTTCTATATGCATCCAATAAATTCTGGAAGCTCCCTTTTAGGTCCAGGAATTCAAGGGAAAGATGTTCTATAGCAGGAATGGAAGACATAGATCAAAGATAAGCATTGCAGTCTTAGTGCTTGAGTTTTAGGCAGCTTGGATGCATTATATTTGAGCTCAAACTGCACGATATGCATCTGCCACAGCTTTAGCGACCTTATGGGCTACTGTTTCATCAAGCGGTGGAGGAATGATACAATCCGGACTCGGATTTGGAACAGATGCAGCGATAGCAGAGGCCGCAGCAAATTTCATGGAGAGGGTAATTTTTTTTGCTCTTACTTGGAAAGCCCCCAGAAAGATACCTGGAAAAGCCAGAACATTATTGACCTGGTTGGGAAAATCGGATCTTCCGGTACAAACGATAAAGGCTCCTCCTGCTTTCGCTTCTTCGGGTAAAATTTCCGGAATAGGATTGGCAAGGGCAAGAATTAGTGGATCCTTCGCCATGATCTGAATATGCTTTCGATTGAGCAGGTTCGCTTTACTTACGCCAATAAAAACATCCATACCTACCAGAGCATGTTCTACCGTGCCCGACAGATTTCTTGGATTCGTGTAGGCCATGAGTTCCTGTTTAATGCCTTGAAGTCCGATTCGGCTGCGGTGAATAATACCCATGGTGTCGCACATGATGATCTCTTTTACAATGTGCTGGTTGATTGCCGTTGGATCTTTACGTCCGAGATATCTAGCAATAGCAATGCCAGCGGCTCCGGCCCCATTGATCACAATCCTTAGATCCTCCATCCTCCGACCAGTTAGTTTACAGTAATTCATCAAAGCTGCCAACACGACTATAGCAGTGCCATGTTGATCGTCGTGAAATACAGGGATCCCTATATCCTGTAAACTTTCTTCAACTTCGAAACACCTGGGTGAAGAAATGTCTTCCAGATTAATACCGCCAAAAACCGGGGCTAAATTTCGGATGATTTGGATGAGTTCATCGGTTTTCTGAGTGGCCAGGCAAATTGGAAAACCATTGATTCCTGCAAATCTCTTGAACAACATAGCTTTGCCTTCCATAACAGGAATGGCTGCGTGTGGCCCAATATTGCCTAGTCCCAATACAGCAGAACCATCACTCACGATCGCTACCGTATTTCCCTTAATCGTATAATCATAAACTTTTTCAGGGTGGGCATAAATCTCTTCACAGGGTGCTGCAACTCCGGGAGAATACGCTAAGGACAGATCATCAGCCGATTGGATGTCCAATTTGTTTTCGACAGATATTTTACCCCGCAGTTCCTCGTGCAGCTTAATTGAACGCTCAAAAATGTCCATACATTGAATTTCAGTGCAAAAATGCTGCCATTATTGATAATCTGGATATACCTGCCAAATAATTCAATAAAAATGAGCTGTAGCTTTACTCCACTTACTCTTTTATATCTTTTTTCTAAAGGAAAGCAGTTTGTACTTTGAACACAATTTGATTATAAAATTTAGAGTTTAAATAAAAAGAAGCAGTTTTATTTTAAAGTGTCAAGAAATCTTAAGGTGTATGATTAAGCTTAGCAAAGAAACTACTGATTCCAAATGGGCAAAGCATTTGAAAATCAAGTTACCGTTTGCTGCGATTTGGCTGCTTCTTTTGGAAACAAAATTCTAGAATTTAATATTTTTAACCGAGCTTACGAACCCTATGACAAACTTGATGAGTCAACTTTTTAAAGAATTTTTCCAATCTGAAAAAACAGCCGGAATTTTATTGCTATTGGCTACTTCCGTATCATTGATTTTAGCTAACTCAGGTTTTGGAGAGGCATATCTTGGTCTATTCAAGAAAGAAATTTTTGGACATCAAATTTTATTTTGGATCAATGATGCTTTGATGGCGCTTTTCTTTTTGCTGGTAGGATTGGAAATCGAGCGCGAATTATTTGCAGGCGAATTGAGAGATATCAAAAATTCAATGTTGCCCATATTTGCAGCATTGGGTGGTATGTTGGTTCCTGCGGCGCTTTACATGTTATTTAATGCAAGGACTGATTTTGCTACAGGTTTCGGAATTCCTATGGCCACAGATATTGCATTTTCATTGGCCATTTTGGCATTACTAGGAAATAGAATCCCATTGTCTATCAAGATTTTTCTTACAGCGCTTGCGATCATTGACGATTTGGGGGCAATACTGCTTATTGCATTTGCTTACAATTCCGGACTAAGTATAATTTATTTATCTGGCGCTGGTTTATTGATCGCGACCATGTGGATCATGCGGAAAGTGGGTTTTATGAAATGGTGGCATTACATACTGCCCGGAATCGCACTGTGGTATGCAATCCATGAAGCCGGTATCCATTCTACGATTTCAGGTGTCATTTTAGCGTTTCTCATTCCCTTTAAAAAGGATGACGATCATTGTCCTTCATTTACTTTGCAACATTTGCTGCATAAACCTGTGGCTTACTTTATACTTCCACTTTTTGCATTAGCCAACACGGCCCTGGTGATTAGTTCCGAAAGTTTTGCAGCTTTATCCTCCACTTTATCAATGGGGATTATTTTTGGATTGGTGATTGGAAAACCATTGGGGATCTTTTTATTCTGTTATGCTGCGGTTCAAACTGGAGTAGCCAGGAAGTTGCCCGATATTGAATGGGCACATATATTGGGGGTTGGGTTTCTCGCTGGCATTGGTTTTACGATGTCGATTTTTATTTCCATTCTGGCCTTTCCCAATGAAACTTATATCAATATTTCAAAACTTTCAATCCTAATGGCTTCCTTCATTTCAGCGGGCGTGGGTTACGGAATATTGCGTTATTTATTTGACAGGAAGCTGGTATCGCCCTCCTGACCCACAACAGTAAAAAAAAATTGAAAGTAGTGAGGCAGGTATTTTCACTGATTGATTGCAAAGCTGAATCCGCAGCGTATTAAGTTGAAATGAGAAGGCCTGGTTGTTTCATAAAATTCCTCCATACTCCTTTCTTTTCTAATTCATTAAAGGCCAAGAAATTTTATAACGATTATGTCAATATTTAAAAAAAACTAACAAATGTTAGTTACCTGATTGCTTTTTCTGTTCTTGTTGCATCGGATTTGGAACATCTACAGGGCCGGTTCTCCTCCTGGTCCTTCTTTTTTCGGATGATTTGAATAATTCAAATCGCGATGGCTCCTCATTCATATTCCAGCTATTGTTATCTGTATCAATATCTGCTGTTTCTAATAATGGGTCCAATTGGATGGATTTGACTTTTTTAGATCTGATAAAAGTTTTGATTACTTTATTTTCATTTTTTCTCCAGATCTGGACACTTAGTTTTTCATCTTCAAAAGTGCTGTCTTCATAATTCCAACGGAGTATAATGGGCATGACCATTCCACCCTTGTTTGAGAAATGTAATTCGTAGAGATAAGTGCTGTCTCCGCCTTTTTGTAATTCTGCAGGAGCAAGATTTTGGTGAAATAAAATTTTTGGAGTTGCCCGTGGAGATTCATAGTAATAATAAAAATCTCTTAAGCTAGTATCTCTATCTACCAGAAATGACATCCCTGAAGTTCGGTTTCTGTGCTTTGTTATCGTTTCATTTGTGCCGGGTTGCTGCCAATAATAACTCACTTCTCGTTCGGGGGCTGAATGATTGGCGAGTCGCACAAATACACTGTCGATAGAAATATCTACAGGTTCAATATCATAAAACCAGGCGCGCCAAAACCAATCGAGGTCTTCTCCGGAGGCGTCTTCCATGGATCTGAAAAAATCTGCCGGGGTAGGATGCTTAAATGCCCATCTTTTTGAATATTCTTTAAAAGCTTTATCAAAGCGATCCCTTCCAATGATGGTCTCTCTGAGAATATTTAATCCTGCAGCTGCTTTAGCGTAAGCATTGGATCCAAATTGCACGAGATTTTCACTATTGGTCATGATGGGTTCCAGCTGATCCTTTTGCAATTTCATGTAACTGACGATATTCGATGCTGCACCTCGTCCGGCAGGATAATTTAAATCGAATTCTTCCTGAGTCAGCGTTTGCACAAAAGTATTAATCCCTTCGTCCATCCAGGTCCATTGACGTTCATCACTGTTGATGATCATCGGAAAAAAATTATGACCCACTTCATGAATGATCACTCCCAACATTCCGTTTTTAGAACCTTCAGAGTAGGTTCCATCTTTTTCAGTCCTTCCAAAATTGAAACAAATCATGGGATACTCCATACCATTAGAAGCTTCAACAGAAATAGCCACGGGGTAGGGGTAAGGTATTGTAAATTTGGAATAAGTCCGGAGGGTATGCGCAACGGTTTTAGTCGAGTATTTTCTGTATAGTCCATAAGCCTCTTTGGCGTAATAACTCATACACATCACTTTTTTTCCTTCCACTTCTGCAGACATCGCATCCCAAACAAATTTTCGTGAACTACCCCATGCAAAATCTCTTACGTCTTTTGCATGGTATATCCAGGTTTTTTCTTCAGTAGATTTTTTAGCTTCAGCTTTTTTAGCTTCATCCAGGGTGACTACTTCAATGACTTCTGAAGATTTTTTGGCCTGCTGCCATCGCAAATATTGGTCAACACTTAATACATTTTTATAATTCTGGCATTCGCCTGTTGCTGCAATGACATGGTCTGAAGGTACAGTTAATCGAACTTTATAATTTCCAAAAGGTAATGCGAATTCCGCCCGACCTGTAAACTGTTTATGCTGCCAACCCTGAAAATCGGAATAAACACACAATCTGGGAAACCATTGGCTCATGGTGAATAAATGATTTCCATCTTCCGAAAAATACTCATATCCACCTCTGCCACCATGGTCTAAGCGATCCGGAATTTTGTAATTCCATTTTACGTAAAACTTAAAGGAAGCTCCGGGACGCAATGGCATCGGCAATTCAATGCGCATCATGGTTTCGTGAATAAAATATTTTAAAGTTTGTTTTTTAGCATCTGTCACCCTTTCAATATTTACTCCAAAGCCCTGCAAATTTGGCCTTCTATCGAGTTCGAGCAAATTTCTTTCAGTAACCATTTTACCCGTTTTACTGTCTAATGCTGCATAGTTGTTACTTGATTGAGGATGATGTTCGTTTTCATCCAATTGCAACCAAATGTAGTTTAGCACATCGGGGGAGTTATTGTAATAGCTCACCCATTCTGATCCATAGAGATGCAAATTTGCTTCGTCTAAACGCGCTTCGATATCGTAATCTGCTCTCATTTGCCAATATGCGTGGCCCGGCGCACCGGAAGCTGTGCGGTAGCTGTTCGGATCCGACAATATAGTACCCAGTTGTTCAAAACGATTGCCGTGATTGGAAGTGGGATTATTGCGAATGTTTTGCGCAACCGATGCATTGATCATCAGGCAAATGATAACAAATAGAGAGGCGATTTTTTTCATGCTGCAGTTAGACTTTTGACGCGTTCCATTAAGTAATACAAAGATAATATTAAAATTACGAAACTTGTCGTAGTTGTGATTTTTTGATTGCTAATATTCGTGAAATATTGAATGAATCCCTTGATAATCAGTATCATAATTAAAATAATCAATTGCCCGGCTTCTAGTCCGGTATTGAATGCAAACAAAGGCGCAAGCAATCGATCAAAACTTCCCAGCATGGATTTTAATAAATAAGAGAATCCTAATCCATGAATACATCCAAAGATGGATGCAAGTGCATAACGGGAAGTCAATCGGATGGTATCTTGTTCTTTTGATAAAAGATTTAAAAGACAAGAAATGGAAATTGTCGCTGCAATAGCGAATTCAACAAAACTAGAAGGCATATTGATCCATCCCAAAGTGCTTAATGCCAGCGTGAGTGAATGTCCTATCGTAAATGCGGTGATCAGCCAAACCAATGATTTCCAGTTCGTCCAGGCAAAAGGAATGACCAGGACGATAATATAAAGGATATGATCAATGCCTGCGGGATCTAATATATGTGTGAAGCCAGTATGGAACCAAAGTCCGAAATCCTCCATTCTTTCTACTTTTACGTCATGCAAAAATATAAAACCCTATTCGTTAACAGCTTTTTAAAAGCAGGCCTGGTAATCCTGGTAATGCTCTTTGCAGGACTCCGGCATCCCTTTTATGTTGGGCTTGCTGAAATTCAACACAATTCGAAGAACCAATCTCTTGAACTTAGCATCAGGCTTTTTACGGATGATTTTGAAAAATGCCTATCCGCACATTTTAAAACACCGATAAACCTTTATGCAGAAGATAACGCGTCTTTATTAGATTCAATGGTAGCCTTATACATCAACCAGCATTTTAAAATTTATGCGCAAAAACAAAACCTGCCTATGCACTTTGTAGGTTATGAAAAATCGGAGGAAGCTACCTGGTCTTATTTTGAATTGCCATTGGCAACAATTCCGGAAACACTGCAAATACACAATACGCTGTTGTACGATTGCATCCGCGAACAATCGAATATCATGCATTTGAAGACCCATCTCAAAACTTCTAGTTACAAATTGAATTTTCCGGATTCTACTTATCAGTGGGTATTGTATAAAAACTAACAATTGTTAGTTTTTATACTAATTTTAATCGATTTGAATGATTTACGGAATAGCTAAACTTGATCAGGTTTGACGATTAAATTGAATAGCTAATCACCGGTTCATAGATTTTAAGGATAAGCACTTTAAATGATCACAAGCGGCCGGTATAAAAATAAAAAAGCCTTGCAGCATCAATACTACAAGGCTTTTATGATTATCTTTTGATGTTTATTACATCATTCCTACCATACCACCTCCGTGGTGATGGTGACCACCGCCGCCTTTTTCTTCTTTAGGCATTTCGTTCACCACGCATTCGGTCATAAGCACAACACCTGCGATAGATGCTGCTTTTTCCAAAGCAATTCTGGTGACTTTCGTTGGGTCAATAACACCTGCTTTTTTAAGATCTTCATAAACATCAGTACGGGCATTATAACCGTATGAACCTCTCTTGCTGGACACGTTCATAAAAACAACTGATGCTTCTACTCCTGAATTATCTGCAATTACACGGATAGGAGACTCCAAAGCTTTTTTCACGATTTCAACTCCGAATTTTTCATCGTCATTGGTAATTTTTAATTTATCCAATGAAGCAATACTGCGAACCAGGGCAACTCCACCTCCGGTAACAATACCTTCTTCTACAGCGGCTCTTGTTGCATGTAAAGCGTCATCTACGCGGTCTTTCTTTTCTTTCATTTCGACTTCTGTAGGAGCACCTACATTCAAAACTGCAACACCACCAGCTAATTTAGCAAGGCGTTCCTGCAATTTTTCTTTATCGTATTCAGAAGTTGAAGATTCGATTTGGGCTTTGATTTGGTTGATGCGGGCTTCGATCATTTTTTTCTGACCTTTTCCTTTTACAATCGTAGTGTTGTCTTTATCGATGGTAGTTTTTTCGCAAGTTCCCAACTGGGCAAGTTCGCAATTTTCAAGTTTATAACCTTTTTCTTCTGAGATCACGGTACCATTGGTAAGAATCGCAAGATCCTCGAGCATTGCTTTTCTTCTATCGCCAAAACCAGGTGCTTTAACTGCCACCACTTTCAATCCACCGCGCAATCTGTTGACGACCAATACGCCTAAAGCTTGTGAATCCACATCTTCAGCAATGATCATTAATGGTTTTCCGGTTTGCACGACCTTTTCCAGTATCGGCAACATCTCCTGCATATTCGAAATTTTCTTATCGTAAATCAGGATAAGCGGATTTTCATATTCCACTGTCATGTCATCTGCATTCGTGATGAAATAAGCACTTAAGTAACCTCTGTCAAATTGCATTCCTTCCACAACTTCAACCGTTGTTTCTGTACCTTTTGCTTCTTCAACGGTGATCACTCCATTAGTGCCTACTTTTTTCATGGCACTTGCAATCAACTCGCCGATATGCTCATCGTTGTTTGCAGAGATTGAACCAACCTGTTTGATTTTAGAAAAATCATTTCCAATTTGCTCAGATTGTTTAGCAAGATCGGCAATGACCTGCGTAACTGCTTTGTCGATACCTCTCTTAAGGTCCATTGGATTTGCACCAGCTGCCACATATTTCATTCCTGCAGTCACCATCGCCTGTGCTAGGACAGTTGCCGTAGTGGTACCATCTCCTGCAAGATCATTGGTTTTAGAAGCAGCTTCTTTTAAAAGCTGTGCACCCATGTTTTCAATAGGGTCTTCCAGTTCTATTTCTTTTGCAACAGTGACCCCGTCCTTAGTGACTTGAGGTGAACCGAAGCTCTTTTGAATAACAACATTTCTACCTTTTGGACCCAGTGTTACTTTCACGGCATTTGCCAATTGGTCGATACCCGATTTTAATCGTTCGCGGGCATCTGAATTAAAGCTTATTTTCTTTGCCATATGATATTAATTTGAATTTTTTTAATGGATGAAATCTTAGTTTAGATAATTACGAGAATATCGTCTTCCCGCATAATGAGGTAATCAACGCCTTTGTAGCTGAATTCCTGACCGGCATATTTGCCATAAAGTACAATATCTCCTTTGTGCACCGTCATCATATTGCCTTCCTTTCCAGGTCCTACAGCAATGACTTCACCACGTAAGGGTTTTTCTTTGGCAGTATCGGGTATAATAATACCACCTTTGGTTTTTTGCTCAGCCGGAGCCGGCTTGATAACGACGCGATCGTTAATTGGCTTCATATCATTCAATTTTTAGATTAACAGATTAAATTTTGTTTTAGTCTCCCTCCCGAATGCACACATTATGCCAAGCCAAAATTCTGGTACATTTGGCAGTAAAAGCAGACAGGAAATCTTGGAACGGCCTTTTGCTACTGCGATGATTGCGCCATTATGGCATAAATGAAATAAACTATCGCGGTCATTAATATTTCGATAATGCTCAGGATGCTGCCAGTCGAGACCAGATCAATGAAGCAAAAATACAGGCCGAGCAAATGATCGGTGGCCAAAATGTAAAACAGGCCATTATGATAAACATCGTTCCGAAAACGATCAGATAGATCTGCAAAATTCCCTTTAAAAGCCGGATCTCAATAGCATTTTTCAGAAAATACCACAATAGAAAACCGCCAAACAAACAGATCAGCGTCAAACAACTACTTAATGCAGTAAAGATTTCAAAATACGTTCGTTGGATACCTCCGCCAAGATCCATTTGATAATTACTTGTGAGCTCTATCAATTGCTTTTCCTGATCGTTTTTCGCTTCCGGCTTTCCAATAAAACTCAAAGAATGTAAAATAGCAGTGACCAACAGAAAAAAGATGGAAACTTTAAGTGCGGTCTTTAATTGCCTGGATTCATACATAATAATTCGTTTTCTTATTAATTGAAGTTCCCAAAGATAGTGGAAAATGGAGTATGGATGGATTTTGGAATATGGATTATAGATGATGGAGTAAAGATTTTGGAGGATGGATTATAGATGATGGAGCAAAGATGATGTGGAGGGATGATGGAAGATGGATTATCGATATTGGGGCAAAGATTTTGGAGGAAAATTATGGATTAGGATGGTGGGTTCTTCAATTTGGATTGAAATATGAATATTGATGTATTTCAATTTCCGGTTGATCTTGAATAGAATCCACAATGTTCGTTTTCTAAGAACATTTAATAAATCTGGCAAATTCAGACATATTCAATAAAAGTGTATGAATAAATCTCCACAATTAACGCTGGATGAAAAATTATAAATATGTATAAAATGATCATAAATGATGAACAAACATACGCCGACATGTTTTCCAGACTAACAGACTAACAGACTAACAGGCGACCTTTTGGTCGAGATTCATTTTACTGCGTTCCTCCTCCCTGAGCGGGATCTGCCGGCTGTTCGGTGGGAGTTTCTTCGGGCACTGTATTGCCAATATTGCCTTCTGCAGAAGCGATCATGGATGCAACTACGCAAAGGGCGACTAATATACCTGCTAACCACCATGTCAATTTCTCAATAAAATCTGCTGATTTGGCTGCACCAAACATTTGGTTGGCACTTTGTCCGCCGAAAGTTGAGTCAACGCCTCCTCCTTTTGGATTCTGAATGAGGATCACCCCAATGAGCAGAATACAGTCCAAAGCAATCAAAATGGTAATCAACGTCAACATGTTATCAAGATTTTAATTTTTCAATAGCGGCTGCAAATGTACTGCCTTTTTGCGGATATTTCAGCATCAATTTTTCATACATCTCGATAGCATCCTCTCTGTGACCCTGTCGGGCCAATAATCGCGCAAGTGTCTCAGAGACAATCTCTTCGCCTAATGTTAAGCTCTTCTCAACGGCCGATTTGGCTTTTACAGATTTGACTTTTTTGCTAGGTTTTACTTCTTTAACTGGTTTATTTTGATTGATGTTTAAATCTTCGGAATCCGGCGATAAGGTCTTCAGCCAACTGTAAAAATCATCTGCCTGGGCATGTTTTTCTTTTGATTTTTTAATTTTTTTGGCCGGTTTGGTGCCATCCGTTGTGGCCGACTTTTTGGCAATTCTTGCAATTTTCTTTGAATGTTTCATTTCTGTTTGAAATTGTTCTTCAGGAATGATGATCAACTCCTCAACGACCGCACTAACTATTTCGGTAACAGTTTCTGATAAAATTACATCGACCTCCGCTTCTTTGAGTTGCACTTTTTCTTCCTGTAGCTGCGGTTTTATAAAATCAATATCTTGACTACTTTCTAATTTTGGGGTTTCTGATAAATGGATTGCTGTTTCAAGTTTATGCAACAAAGCGTAATCTGGCCAATTTTGGGATGCTGTAAATGCCGGATCGGGCAAATGTGTGATGGCTTCATCTAAAGAATCTGCTGCCTCTAACCATAAAGCAGCTGCCAGTGGTTTTGACTGCAACAATATTTTAGCTTCGTCCTGATTCATATTACCAATTTGTAAAAGCTTTATTAAATATATCTTCTACCAACAATTGGTTGATATCAGACGTAATTTGTTGCTGAATATTTGAAAAATTTACATTCGCATCAAAATCCTGGTACCGCGAAAAACTTAATTTCCAATTTTGTTTTTCATCTTTTACATTTTCCATTTCAACTTCAATGTTGATCGTACATCGGTTGATGGCCGAAAAAATACCGGGTTGCGGGGCTTGACTGCTCACATCAAAGCGGGTAATACGGCATCGAAAAACGAGATCTGGTTTTGTATTATTTAAGGAAAGCCTTGAATCCTTTCTTATTTTATTGGAGAGTGCTTCCGAAAATTCTACAGGATAACTGGCTGGGCTATTGTAATAGACATCTTCTACGGATTCGATGCGGAATGAATTAATATCCGGCGCGATGCTGATTCCCTTAAAACTATAACAGGAAAGCATCAGAAAAAGACATCCGGTCATGAGCACTCCTTTCATCATGTATCCAAAGAATATTGCTTTATTTTTCGATAGAGTGTACGCTCAGAAATTCCCAATTCTTCAGCAGCATCTTTTCGTTTGCCATTGAATTTTTTAAGTGATTTGGAAATCATTTCTTTTTCCATATCATCCAATGACATGGAATCTTCCATGACTTCTACCGCATCAAAATTTCCTTTTTCTTTATGGATGACCATTCCGGACCCTTCTTCGCGGATATTATGCAGTGGGATTGTTTCTTTACTCCACTGTGTGCTTTGCCCGGCATTGTAAGGTATTGCTGCAGGAACTGGAGACATAGCTCCTTCCATAGCTTCGGGCATTTCCAGATCATTGGCATGCACCAATTGATAAAACATATTTTTCAATTGGCTCAGATCCTGTTTCATGTCAAAGAGCAATTTGTATAAAATTTCCCTTTCCTGGAAACTGGTAGGATCCGAAAAATCAGCATTGGGTATTGGTAAATTCCGGGAATGAATATTGGGTATGATTTTGAGCAAATCGTTTTCTGTAATTGTTTTTTGATCAGAAAGTACGGACAATTGCTCAACGACATTCCGCAATTCTCTAACGTTGCCGGGCCAATGGTAATTTTCAATCAAGGATGCGCTTTGTTCGTCCAACTCAATAGCGGTAGTTCTGTATTTTTCGGCAAAATCTTGCGCAAATTTTCGAAATAGAATCAGAATGTCTTCTCTTCGTTCATTCAGCGATGGCACTCTAATGGGAACAGTGTTTAATCGATAATAGAGATCCTCTCTGAATTTTCCACTTCGCACGCGATCGAGTAAGTTTACATTCGTTGCCGCAATCACCCGCACATTCGTTTTTAAAACTTTAGAGGCTCCAACTCTAATAAATTCTCCTGATTCGAGAATGCGTAATAAAAAAGCCTGAGTGTCTTTGGGCATTTCTGCAATCTCATCTAGAAAGATCGTACCACCATCAGCAGTTTCAAAATACCCCTTCCTATCAGATGCAGCACCTGTAAACGAACCTTTCTCGTGTCCAAATAATTCGGAGTTGATCGTGCCTGCTGGGATCGCACCACAGTTGACTGCAATAAATGGATTGTGTTTTCTTGGACTTAAATTGTGAATGATTTTAGAAAAAATTTCTTTGCCCGAGCCGCTTGCCCCGGAGATCAAAACGGTAAGATCTGTCCCGGCGACTCGTATGGCGGTATCAAGCACCTGATGCAGGTTTTCTGACCTGCCATAGATACCAAATCTTTGTTTTATGGATTGAACGGATTCCAATTTTTTCAATTTACGATTTCACCAATCAGTGTTGCACTGGTCACATGTAAGACTTTTACCTGGACATAATCACCTATTCTTATTTCCCCATGATCATCAAAAACGATCATTTTATTATGTGTGTTTCTTCCCTTCCATTGCTGATCTGATTTTTTTGATTTTCCTTCAACGAGTACTTCAAATGTGCTTCCGATGTCCCGTTGATTGTGTTGTAGGCTGATCTTGTTTTGCAATGATATAATTTCGTTTAATCTTCTTTTTTTGATCTCTAATGGAATATCGTCCGGGAATTTTTTAGCAGCCAGTGTACCCGGTCTTTCCGAATACATAAACATATAAGACATGCTGAAATCAGAAAATTCCATTAAGCTTAATGTTTCCTGGTGTTCTTCTTCCGTTTCAGAACAAAATCCGGCAATGATATCTGATGAAATTGCACACTCTGGAATTGCCTTGTTAATCTCGCGAATTTTTTCCATGTACCACTCCCGATCGTAGGTTCGGTTCATCAAATCTAAAATCCTGCTATTTCCCGACTGACATGGAAGGTGGATGTACTTACAGATATTTTGATGTTCTGCCATCGCGCTTAATACATCAGCACTGATATCTTTTGGATGTGAAGTTGAAAAGCGAACCCGCATTTGCGGATCAACCCTGGCAACCAATTTTAATAATTTTGCAAAATCGACGAGGATATTTTGATGCTCGTCTTTCCATTTATAGGAGTCCACATTTTGTCCGAGCAGGGTTACTTCGCGATATCCCTGTGCAGAAAGCATTTGAACTTCTTCGACAATGGTATGTGGATCACGGCTTCTTTCGCGGCCACGCGTAAAAGGCACTACACAGAATGAACACATATTGTCGCAGCCCCGCATAATAGACACAAAAGCGGAAACGCCGTTACTGTCGAGTCTTAAGGGCGCTATATCTGAATAGGTTTCCTCTCTTGACAGAAATACATTGACCGCCTTCTGCCCTTCATCGACGGTTTGGATGAGATTTGGCAAGTCCCTGTAGGCGTCGGGCCCCACCACCAGATCCACTAGTTTTTCTTCTTCCAGCAATTTGCTTTTCAGGCGTTCGGCCATACAGCCAAGGATCCCTACTTGCAAATGGGCATTGTTTTTTTTGAGGGCTTTAAATTCTTTGAGCCGTTTGCGTATGGTATCTTCAGCTTTTTCGCGAATCGAACAAGTATTGAGCAATAAGAGATCGGCCAGTTGAGGATCCGGGGTAAGGCTGTAGCCATTTTTTGCAGGATGCTGGCAACGATTTCAGAGTCCGAAAAATTCATCTGACAGCCGTAGCTTTCTATATAAAACAACCTTTTGAAAGCAACTACATCTGCCTGCACGGTCGCCAAAGCTTCGCCTTGCCGTTCTTCGGGCAAAAGGACCTGTTCGCTATCATTCCGGCTATACAACATATTCGTAAAAAGGACTGCAAAGATACAAAATTCTGCCAAAATGGCAGAAAGGCATGAGAATTAATCCTGAACCAAATTAAAGAAGCTGAAAATCACGGCTGAATAAATAATAACCCGGGCTTTCGTAGGCTTTCTTAATTCTTAGGGAGTGGATTTGGATTTTAAGCGTTTGGTTGAAAAAATTGTTGAAAGCGATATGGAAATATGTCCTAAATTTACGGACAGATGTCTAAGCACTTCATTATGACCACACGAAAATTGAATTATGAAAGCAGGTTAAATAAGCAAATTGCAGCCTTATTTAACGAATCTGAAATGAATTATTTTAAAGTAAAATTTAAGTCTCCTCTGACTTATAATGATTTTCTCTCCAATAAAATGTTGATGATTTCTGCGATAAGAAAAGGAATTCCCTATTCATTGTTTGACTTGATAAAAGAATGGGCTCCGTTTACAGAAAATGACTGGATTGAATTTCTCGACATTTCCTCAAAATCCATGCAACGTTATAAAGCAGCATCCGCGCATCATTTCAAACCCGTGCATTCCGAGAAGATCATTGAAATGGCGGAAGTAACAAAAACAGGCCTTGAAGTTTTCGGCAACATGGAAAAATTAAGACTCTGGTTAAATACACCAAATTATGCTCTGGGCAAACTCAAACCTCTGGAATTGCTCAAAGACTCCTATGGCAAAGAATTGGTCATAAGCGAACTCATTCGCATCCAACACGGAATACTCGTTTAAGTTGGAAGTCTTCAGACTTGTCAGAGAAAAATTTGCGAAGCCCTTATCCGGTAAGGGTGCAGCTCTCAAAGGCGCCCGATGGAATTCCGTCGGGGTAGAACTCATTTATGCAGCCAAAAACAGGTCATTAGCTATGGCAGAAGTGGCCATTCATTTCACATTGGCGACTTTGCCCGATGATTATGTTATAGTAACCATCTTTATACCCGATAACATTGCAATTAAAAAATTATCAGTTAGTGAATTACCTTCCGATTGGAAAGATTTTCCTCACCCCTCCTCAACTCAAAAGATTGGAGATGAATTTGTATTGGAGGGAAAATATGCTGTTCTCATGATTCCTTCGGTGGTGACACACGGTGATTATAATGTACTCATAAACCCCAATCACAAAGATTTTAAAAAAATGGTGATCACTCAAATTGACAAATTTCCATTTGATAAGAGAATATTTAAATAAAATGTATCCGTCCTACCATCTACATCTTTACTCCAGTAGGAAAACGAACGTGTATCATATTATATATCAATTCACCATCAACAAATTGTATTTCAGTAAATGGTTCATTAAATCTCAAGACCATGAAGTTTGCGTTTCCAGTATTGGAACATCCCCACAGAGATCTACCTGACCATGATCCAGGATTCGGGTCAACTTTGGCCATTGTTTATAAATATAAATTAGTGAAGCTAACTTTGTGATTAGAGGTCGACAAAGGCACTTTCCTTTTTTTATCTCAAATTCACATAGGTTTATAATTCAAAACTAAATATGTCTAAGAAATTTAAAATTGCAATCAGAAACGGCCGGAGATTTACAGGTATTTTTATTATTGCATTTTTATTTCAGCTTGTTGAATTATCTGGTCAATTGTCTGCTCATTTGTATTTAGGAGTAACATTATCAAATTATAGCACTCGGTTATATGATAGAGCTTACCACGAGAGATTTAAGCAGTATTACAAATATGCCCCTTTGTTTAATTTTGGATTAAGCTTGAACAAATCAATAGATCATTATGAAATTACTACCGGCGTTGGGATCAACCAAAGAGGTTATAGAGATTATCTTCCTCCTCCATTTGTAAATGGTGAATATTTGCTTAGCGAAAGTACATTTTTAGAAATTCCATTTCTATATACATACAGAACTCATTATTTCAAAAATAAATTAGGCATCGGCGGGGGCATTTTATATAATTGCAGATTGCATGCAGGGGAACATGTCTATGGTGAAGAAGAATTTGGTTTTGATATAAAGGCATTACTTGATATTAAGTTATCAAAGCGATTTAAAACGGAGTTTACTTTTACATTTGGAAATTTTGATAAAATCTTGCGTAACAAACGCATGCAATACGTGCATTATATTTATGGTTTAAACCTGGTTTATAAATTTATGGAAATTTGAAAAGTATGAACTTAATATATTGTATTCCAGTAGCTGGAAAATTGCATTCATTGAAATCCCAAATTTTCAAGCAGACCCTATTGAAATCTACTTTTGAAATTTTCAATTTTAGAAATAAGCTCTGATGTTTTTTCCTGGTAATCTTCTCGTTTTATAGCGTTGAGCGTTTCTTTCACGTCATCTAATTTATCATAGAACATCTTTTCCTGACCCACAAATTGTTTTTCAATTGCTTGTAAAACTTTTTCAATTTGCAAAGCATTTAAATCATTTGGAGAAGTATATTCATTGTCTGCGTATTCTTTGATATATTTTTCTAAACAGCCCAGACTATGCTTAAAGGGTTCCATCAATTTTTCAGGATACTCAAAAGTATAAATGCTTAAATACTGGTGAATGATTCCAATAGAATAACTGTTATCGCAATCGCCCAATTTTTGATAAAAGTGATCGGCCCATGTCGTGTCTGCTTTGAGTTTTGCAATGGCTGCATCTGAAATTCTTTTGTCATGATCAGTAAGCGTGTAAAAAAGATAATCTTCGATTTTTTGTTGGTAGTTTATTTTTTCCAAAGTTTGCAGTATAGCATATTCACCTTCACTCAGTTTGGGCGAAAACATCGCTCTTATACTGCCCATATGCATAAACATATAAATAAGCAATCCTATGATCACATTGAATATCCAAGTTGCTTTGAAGACGATACTTTGACCGAAGCTTCCATCATTTTTGTAAATCGAAAAGGCATACGGAATGATCATAAGTAAAGGCAGTAAAATGTAACTGGAGAAGGCAATGAAATCCATGGGATTTGAAATAGACTGGTTTTGGTAAGTGGACCAATCGGCCCGGATCATCATGGCCGTATAAACTGAGTATAATATACAGGCTGTGCCAATCATCAAAATAACTTTAACAATACCAGTGTTGACATGTATCCATTGAAATGTTCCAAGGTTGTATAATTTTAAACTCAATAGGATACTCAGCACTGAATAACACAAAAACAAAAATATCAAACTCAGATATGGCACTGCAAAATGCCCGCTGTTGCCGTTAGTTTTGATCGAGTTGATAATGACACTGATGAGGTATGTTGCAATAAGCAGATAAAGTATGGTTTTCGGATGCATATTTTATTTTTATATCAATTTAATTCCACCTAGTAGCTATGCCAGAAGATCAATAGAATTTCAAAATAGCTCCAAGTTTTACTAAAAAATGATGATCAAATTTAAAGTCCCGGCTTGAGTCAAAGCCAGCCAATGATGAATTGATCGGCAAGCTGGGATTTTTATTTGTTGTGAGTGATTCTATTTTACACCTACATATCCTGAATTTATTTTTCTGATATTATAAATACCCTACTCCTATATCCCCCGGGTAAAAACATTTGTAAATAATAAGTGCCGGCAGGTAATGCAACTATATCCAGTGTTTCTGTATTCTGGCCTTTATATCCTGAAAACCGGCTGCCACCTACAGCTCGTCCAAATCCATCTATGATCCTGAGGCCAATTGCTTCTACGTCTTCCTGAAGTTCATAATGAATCTGTAAAATTTGATTTACCGGATTTGGAAAAACACTTATTTCGCCAAGCGTATGAACTTCATTCACAAAATTGGGCTGTAAAATAGCATCACCAATATATTTTGTAACAACATCATTGTTAGTTGGCGCAGCTGTTATGTTTATGGTATAATCTTCTGTCTCTCCACTAGCATAAGTTCCACAATACGTTCCAAACGCAACTGTAGACATGACTATGCGCATTCTTGTTTTGCCAATTGTTGCAGTGGAGGGCACGATAAATGAAATGGTAGTATTTCCTAAATTGCTATATTTTTTCTGACCTGCCTTTTCATTGTTTTCTGCGAAATCTCCGTCTCGGTTGTAATCGATATATACTCTGAAATACACTGGTTTTTTAGTTCCGGTATAACCAGGTGAGAGTGTAATTGTTTGACTTGATCCTAATGCCAGATTGGTTGATATGGCGGTACCATCGTAATATCCGCCGTCACTTCCGGATACTCTCGAAATACTTCCAAGAACAACATTATCAATATAACCCGCAGCGGTACTGCTACCCGCAGAAGCACAATGAATTAAAAATTCTGAAGTTACAAAATTTCCACTTCCACTGTTGCAATTGGCTTTTACCCGCCAGTCATAACGTTTTTCAGACAAACCACTTATTACAATACTGGTAGATGTCGTACCTGATGTAGATGTCCAGGTTCCTGAAGTAGATAATTTATAGTCGATCGAATAACTGATGGCTCCGCTCACCGCATTCCAATTGAGTGTGGCTGAGTTTGGTGTGGTCGTTGAATTTAAATTGGTGGGATCTCCACAGATATCTAAAGTAACAAAATTTGTTTGACTGTAATTGCTATTTGAATTGCTACAATTGCTTCTCACACGCCAATCGTAAGAAGTCGATGGTGCCAGTCCGCCTAATGGAAATGAAGTACTGGTTCGTGCTGCATCCAATAAAGTCCAGGTATTGTCGGAACTCAATTTATACTCAAGCCTGTAACTTATTGCTCCTGTTACTGCATTCCAATTTAATGTTGCACTGTTTGTGGTAATGGAAGTAGTGGTCAAGCCGGTGGGTGCATTGCAAATTTCTTCAATGTTTTGGAGCCCACTTTCCCAAACGCCTCTGCCATAGGTTGCCACGCGAAGTTTATTTCCGGATTTTTGTATTTCAACTTCATTAATGGCCACTAAAGGCAATCCCGTTCCATGTTCGGCCCAGGTATTGTTGATATTGTCTCTGTAGTAAACACCAATGTTCATTCCTGCATAAATGGTTTCGGATGCATCTTCATCGACCACTACAGATCTTGCAGAAAGAGAAGGCAGACCGGTTGACAAATTCGTAAATGTGCTACCCATATTTGTGGATACAAAAATTCTATTCGAAGTACTATTGCAACTGATCCAAATTTTCTGTGGATCATTTTTACTTGCATAGATAGAGGTAATACTTGCTGATGCGCTAACCGAATTCCAGTTTGCTCCGCCGTCACTTGTTCGGTATAAAGTAGCGCCCTGAGATGCATAAATGTATTTTGTGTTGGCTGGGGAAACGGCAAGTGCGTCTAACTTGACAGTGATTCCCGGTGATAAATTGGTCCAGCTGCTCCCGCCATTTGAAGATCTCCAAACACCCGTCCAGCCTCCATAAACTGTATCATGGTTGGTGTGGTGCATGACAAGAGGAGTTACCCAATTTCCTTCTGATGGCTTGCTTAAATTCGTCCGGCTGGCACCGGCATTGGTGGTTTTGTAAATAGAGCCATATTGACTGGTACCAATGGCAATATCCGCATTTGTCGGACTAATGATGTTATCCATGCCATCCGCACCGAGCCAATCTACCCAAGTGCTGTTGGACCGCCTGAAAGAGGAGCCATTATCCTGAGCTCCGGTCGTGATCACATTTGCATTTGTTTTTGAACAGGCAATGCGATAAAACTGGCGAATGCCTAAGCCTGCTGATAGGTCCGTCCAATCATTACCATTGTTTGTACTTTTATAAATCCCGCCATCAGATCCTGAATAAATGTTGCTTCCTACCCATTCCAATGCATGCACATCAGCATGGTTATACCCCGTAGAATTTGGATAAGACCAGGCCGTTTCAGCAAGAAATGAAGTTCCACCATTGGTCGATTTCCAACAAATAATCCCGGCAATATGCACTTCATTGACCTCAAGAGGATTCACACAAATGGCCATATCATAAGTTGCCTGACCTGTGGTGCCCGTACCATTGGTCTCGTAACCAAAATAATTGGTTCCGGCAGATGGATTTCCAACAACAGTAGTTATAAAGTTGACTCCCGAATCCGTGGATTTGTACATTCTGCCGAATAGACTTCCGCTGGCCTGCACGGCATATACAACGGCCGGATCATCCGGAGAAACGGCCAAAAGAGTTCTTCCGGTATGTGTAATGCCATTGCCACTGGTCACTGGATTCCAGCTAAGACCGTTGTCTGTTGACCTATAAACGCAACTGGTTCCACTGGAACCGGAAGCATACATGATATCTGGATTTCCCGGTTTAAATTCAATATCTTCTTTAGTGGTGGTATGAACCTGAGTCCAGTTCGTGCCAGCATTTGTTGATCGCCAAATTCCATTGGTTGCGGCACAAAAAACGATGTTTGCATCAGTTGGATGCACTTTTATCTGCCTGCTGTTTGTGGGTCCGCTTCCGGTTGTTGTCCAGCTGGTACCTGAATTGCTTGATTTGAGCACTCCCCCGGAAGAAAGTGCAGCATAGAGAGTTGTAGTATTATTTGGATCAATACAAATATGGAATACACTCATCCAGGATGAGTTAACAAAATCAATTAAGGTCGTCCATGTAGAGCCGCTGTTGGTACTTTTCCAAATACCACCCCCAGGCGAACTCACGTATATGATCGCATGATCCGATGGATCAACAGCTACTGATGTCAATCGTCCATTACCGGGATTCCAACCAGATGTATAATTCCAGGTTTGAGGACCCAATTCTGTCCAGGGCATATTTGCACGGGATTTGAGACCCATACCCCTTAGCGCTTCATAATAAGCCCGGTCTTCTCTTTCGGCAGCAATAAAATAACCAAAATCATCCAGGTGAAACTTGCGCTCGTAGAGCCAGCGCTGGTATTGCTTAAATCCGCTACCCTGACCGGTACCTATATTTGCGAAATAGGCATCAGCCCAGGCTTCGACTTCCCGAATGTTCAGGTCCTTGCGTTCCATCAATTCAAAAACATTGCTTTGAGATTGGCCGGTATTTGCAAATGTGAACACGACTAGTAAAATGCCTATAAAACGGCCGAATGTATTCAGGTTGGGGCTTTTCATGACTAGTAAGTTTGGTTGCTACAAATATAATTACATTCATCCAAAAAAAAGCAAAGGGAAGGTTTTTTTTAAATAATTTGATTGGGTTCCATTTAAGCATTCAGAATTCGTTACCAGGAACGATACTAACAAATGTTAGTTATTGTCCGGATTTAAAAAAAATTGGCCTGTTATATAGCTAAGGAATTTAAGCCACAACCATAGAATCCATTCAAAAAACAGATGAAATTCTATGGAATTTTACGTTTCTTACAAAGAATACATTAAAATTGATCAACGATTTTCAGCACTTAAATTTTTTCCACTTCCATCCATATGTAGGCATTTCGTATCTTCCCCCATGGCTCATTTTGGTCTGCTCGGCACATCGCTCCAACACTCTTTTTCAAAGGCTTACTTCGAAAAAAAATGGAGGGAAGAAAATGTCATCGAACATGATTACGAACTCGTCGAATTGCCCAATGATAGGTCGCTGAGACAATTTTTAAATACAAATGAAAAATTTAAAGGGCTCAATATTACCATCCCTTTTAAAGTTTCCATACTAGACTCTTTGTCTGCGCTTACGACCGCGGCAAAGGAAATCAAAGCCGTAAACTGCATTCTCCGTTCAGACGCCGGTTGGGTCGGTCACAATACAGATGCAGAGGCCTTCTCGTTAAGTATGGAAGGATTTGTACCAAGCAATTTCAAGGCAAAAGCACTGATTTTGGGTAGCGGTGGTGCTTCGCGAGCCGTTCAATATGCCTTAAAACAGATTGATATTGAATACGAGCTGGCTTCTCAAAGCGGTAATGGAATTTCATATGATGATCTTCATCTTCAGTGGGATCCGGCCTGGAAACTAATCGTAAATACGACCCCATTAGGGATGTATCCCGATGTTCAAAGTTGCCCGAAAATACCATATCAGCTACTGGATGAAAGTTTCTACCTGATGGATTTGGTTTATAATCCTGAAAAAACCCTATTTTTGGCACTGGGAGCCAAAAGAGCTTGCCAAACAAAGAATGGCCTGGAAATGCTGCATATACAAGCAGACTTGTCCTGGGAATTCTGGAACCAATAAATCAACTATGGAAGAAACTGACGAGCCTCGTTTAGATTTTAGCAACACGGAAACAGCATTTTCACATAAGTCCGACCGCGAACTTCGCAAAACCTATTGGCTGTTTAAATTCATGAATAAACCCAATGTCGTAAGTGTGGGTAATTTTTTAGGAAACCTCGCAGCTAAATTTCCGTTTCATTTATTTGATCCTATCATTCGGGAGACTATTTTTTACCAGTTTTGCGGCGGCACCAGCTTACTGGAATGCCAAAAGGTGGTTGACAAACTCTATGCGAAAAATGCACTCACCATACTTGATTTTGGGGTAGAAGCCCGGGAGACTGAAGATGACTTCAACCATACCTTAGAAGAAAATTTGCGGGCTATTGAATTTGCCGCTTCGAATCCCAATGTTCCTGGCATTAGCACCAAACTTACTGGTTATGTTCCATTTTCAGTACTTGAAAAACTGCATGCCGGTGATAGTCTGAACGCACATGATCAAATCGCCTGGGAAAGATTGGAGGAGCGCTTTGTGAGTCTTTGCAACCGCGCTATGGAATTGGGAGTCTCCCTTTTCATTGATGCAGAAGAATCCTGGATCCAAAATCCTATCGATCAACTGGTCGATAAGTACATGGTCCTTTATAATAAGGAAAAACCCATTATCTACAACACTTACCAAATGTACCGCAATGGCCGCCTCGATTATTTAAAAGCTAGTTTTGAAGACGCGCAGTCAAAAAATTACATACTTGGAGCCAAAATTGTACGGGGGGCATATATGGACAAAGAGCGCATTCGCGCGAAGGAAAAGGGCTACGAAGATCCCATTTTGGCGAATAAATTATTGACCGACCAACAATACGACGATTCCATCCGCTTTTGTGTAAATCACCACGAGCAGATTAGCATATGCAACAGCAGCCACAATAAAGCCAGCACTTTACTACAGACCGAACTCATGGCTCAAAAGGGGATCCCCAATGATCATCCTTTTTTGAATTTTTGTCAACTATTGGGGATGAGCGATAATCTCACTTTCAACCTGGCTTCAAAAGCTTATTGTGTTGCCAAATATGTGCCCTATGGACCCGTCAGAGAGATCATACCTTATCTTACGCGAAGGGCCAAAGAAAATACCAGCCTCACCGGAGATATGAGCCGCGAACTTGAATTGTTGCATACCGAAATGCTTAGGCGCGGATTATTGAATAATTGATTAATTTTGTCGCCTAACAAGATTATAAGATTTCACAGGATATACAGGATTATAAGATTTGAAAGATTAACAAGATTATAAAAATAATTTAAGATAAATATTATGAAAAAAGTAGGATTCATATTCTTCATCACCCTATTCGTTAGCAGTCTTTCCCATGCACAAAAAATTTATGCCTGGTGGGATGCTGGAGTACGTGTGGGTTACGGTCTGACCGGCTTTCTCAATTCTAATATATTAGATGACAGCAAGTATGATTACAAATTAAAAACCGGTTATTCTTTGGGTGGAAAATTCGGGATGTTTTTCGGTCTCTACAATGGCTTTACCATTGAAGCCAATATTGCATCGTACAATCAGGCCTTCGATTATTCTAGAAACAATACGCAACTCTTACATGAGATCAATTGGAAATCATTGGATCTGGCCTTATTATACCGAAACCAGCGCAATGGAGTGTATGTAGAATTAGGCCCCATGTTGTCACTTATCAATAAAGTCGAACAGGATGATCCTACAGCTCCCGAAAAAACAGACGTGAAAGAGTTTTATGAAAAGAATTACATTTCCGGCGTTTTCGGGGTGGGCGGATATATCTTAAATTACGAAAACTTTACCACTATGCTGGGCATCCGCCTCGGATATGGTTTTACAGATATGGTCAATGCAAAAGGAAGAGCTGCGAATTATCCAAACCCTTCTTCTGTGAGTCAGCCATATGCATCTGAGAAAAGTACAAATGCTGCATTTGTACAGTTGAATCTTGAATTTAATTTTGCATTGGGGTATTATGGAAAATCCTCATGCAGCAAGAGGGCTTCCATGTTTAAAATGTAAATTCAACATCCGTTTGTTTCCCGCAGATTCCGCAAATATAAAATCTGCGAAATCTGCGGGAAACAATCCCTGTTGATATGAAAATCTCCTACTTGCACATAGCATTATTCCAGGCCATGCGAGTTTCTACCATATTTTTATAATGGAAGTTGTTGACATTATTCAATTCTGAAAGGATCATCAATAGAGAGGATAACTCATCCAGACATTGATTATTGACCATAGGATGTTTGATCTTGGACAAACGATCATAATCTGTTTGAAATTGATTCAGGGATTCCCGGATCTCTTCAAGAAATCCTCTATACTCCCGATTGATATATCCTGAAACCTCAGATAATGCTTTCATGGCAACATCAATTTGATCACAGCCATAATCCAATTCATTGGGTACTATAAAATCGCTGTTTTTATCGGCAATCAAACTCCGTTTAGCATCCCATTTTGTACTAATAGCCGTTCTGAGTTTGGACAGTCCTTCCAATTCTGTAAAAATTTCTTTGGGAACATCAGCAGGTGCATTTAAGGCAAAACTGTTATTCTCACTCGACTTTTCGATAAAGGCCTGTAATCTTTCCAAACGTAGGCTATAGGCATTCAGCGAGCCTCCCGGTACCCAGCTTGTGACCCGGTTAAATATGGAATCATTGTCTAATACTTCTTTCGACCATTCGAGTACTGCCGATTCGAATGCTTCTGTGCACTGCGGGTAGCAAGGCGGAAATTCTTCAAATAGTTTATAAATATTTTGGCCGGAGAGCGTCCAGGAATTGATGAGTAATAACAAGCAAATACATTTTTTCATGGTTTAAAATTAACAAAATTGTGGAATTTGGAGAAAAGACTGAAGCTCAAAGCTTAAAGCTCAAAGCTTATGGCTTATAGAGCAAGCTAAAGGATTATCGGGTAAGGAGTATGAATTCAGCATTAACTAACAAATGTTAGTTTTGGGATATATTTTGTTAATACTGACCTGTTTGTAGTAAGACGAGGGTGCAAGCGTCTTCGGTTTGAATGCCATGATATTGCGCAAGTGCCTTTAATTCCGGATTTTCGGCACCCGGATTAAAGATAATCCTTTTGGCTTGTGACGATAAGATGTAAGGATAATATTGCTGTTGATTTGCTGCATTCAGATATATGGTGATGGTATCAACATCCTGCTGTATGGTGGTTTGCCCGTGAATGGGAATTCCGTGAACTTCTTCTTCTTTTTTGCCAATGGCATAGATCTCATGCCCTTTATTTTTCAATAAGGACAAGGCTTTGTAAACACTCCTTTCCGGATTAGAGCTGGCGCCTATAACGATGGTTTTTTTGTTTGTTGGCATATTTTAATAACAAATTGCGGGGCTATAAGTTTTTAAGCATGTTGTGCTAATTTCTGATTATTTGAAGCATGAAAAATTTGTAAAATCAACAAAGTAGATAAGAAATAATTTTTTTATTCTTTAACTTCAATCCCCTCCTTCATTTGATTATAAATTTGATCTGCCTGAATAAACGGTAAATATAAATCAGACAAATAAGTTTCCTTTTGTTTTACAACCAGTATACCCCTTGCTGTTCCTATAATCATTGTTAGTAAAGTCAAAATTAATTTTTGATCCAGTTTTAATTTTTTTAATTCATGATCATATACTTCTTCAATGTTACGGATATTATAAACGGTAATAAATGACAAGGTTATAAGCTCAGGTAATTCAAGTTCATCAGATTTGTAATCGTAAATCAAATGAAATTTAACATGTAAATTATTATCGTTTAAAATATATAAAAAATTAAAGTCAATTTTAATATTTATATTTTTATAAATTAATGTCTCATCAGTGTCTTTATAGGAAAATTGAATTTTATCGAATTTGATTAATTTTATTTCTATTGCCATAAAGCACTAATTGAGAATTTCAGAATTAGCGGCTGAATAATAATTCATACCAGAATGTTCATATTTAAAAGATTCTCCCGAATAATCATTAAACGCGTTTGTAGATATAATTTCTGTGTCTTCTGATTTAATATGAGCAAACAACGCTTCCTCAAGAGATAAAGAAATCTTCAAATGAGTATTTCTATCTGTTTCGAAATAATCATTAAAATCTTCAAATGAGAGAATTGGTACTTTATTAATAGCTAACGATAATTCAATTAGTTTACTCAATTTATGATCAAAATCTCCATTAAGAATTTGAGAAATATATCCTTTGCTCACACCAAGTTGATTTGCGAACTGTGATTTATTAAGATTGCTATCAGATAGATAATTTTCAACTTCTCTGTATAATTTCATCTGAAAATCTACTAACCAGTATTCTTTTGATTTTAATAATTCTTTGCGATTCATCATTGTAAATTTTCGATTGTTGATTTTTTTAGTGCCCTAAATGTTTTAAGATCTTGATTTTGGCTTGTTTTTAACCCCCAAAACACAACTACCCGACCCCTACCATCATGTTGATAATTATAGATACGTAGATGTTTTGATTTAAATTCATATTCAGTGCTTGTATCTTTATTTCCTTTAAGTTTACGATGTTTGGTCTCTGGAAGCGTTTTTAAATTTGCAAGCTGATCCATATAAGCAAGAATAGTTTTGTATTCTGACATATATTGATTGTTTAATTTAATAGATTCTTTAAACGCCTCTTGTTGGTTGACACCGTCTATAACTAAGTCGTAGAACTTAATACTTCCCTGTATTGATTCTATTTCCTTTAACGTAAAGGTAGGCATAATAGTTTAGTTCAAAGTAAACTACTGGTTGGTTTATTAATTAAAAGTAATAATAATAATCTTTGAAAGGCTATTAGTGCTATAACATACTGATATTCAGGTACATAAAAAATATTATACAACCCGTGTAAATTCGTATATCACTGCCTATTTCAATTTTCCAGATCCTGAATATAGCTTTTTTAATTTCTTATATTTCAGGTAAGAGGCATAAGCAGATATGCCACAAATTTGAAGCCCTTTGTAGCCGTCAAGGATGCCGAGTTTTAAAAAATACATTTTAATAAAAGTCCACAGCGGATTGATGATCAAATGATGGATTTTTGCTTTTTTACTTTTTTCAAACAGCGATAATGCGGCCAGATCGGTGTAGTGATTTACTTTAACAAAATGATCATGAATGCTATAGTAACTGTAATGTAAAATATGGCCATCCAATCTTGGAAGGTGATCAGACTTTAGCCTAGGCTCAAACCATTCATGGGGTGTATTTCCGGTCCATTGGCCACATCGCCTGTCGAAAAGCCTCAGATTATAATCCGGGTACCAACAAAACCGCACCCAATGCCCGCAGTAATTGGTAAGTCTGTTTAGCCAATATGCATCAGCCAGTGGTTTTTCTTTCAGACTTAAAATTGACTTTTTCAATTTTTCATCCAAAGCCTCATCGGCATCCAGAGACAAAATGAAATCAAATTGAGCTTGTTCGCTGGCGAAGTTCTTCTGTTGAATATATGAGTCAAAGGGGCGTTGAACGATTTTGGCCCCAAAGGTCTGTGCAATTTCAAGGGTGCGGTCAGTGCTGAAGGAATCAACAACAACTATTTCATCAGCAACTTCTGATAAAGAATTGAGGCAGCGAGTTATATTCTTTTCCTCATTGTAGGTGATGATGACTGCAGAAAGCGGCATATTCGAAATTATAATACTGCAAAGAAAATGAAGCTCGGCTTAATTTTGTTCGATAATTCAATATGAAGATCCTGATGGTTTGTTTGGGTAATATCTGCCGTTCACCGATGGCACAAGGAGTTTTAGAAAACCTGGCCCAGCTGCATCATCTGTCCTGGGAAATAGATTCGGCCGGCACAAATGGGTATCACAATGGCGAACATCCGGACCCCAGAGCGATACGTGCGGCCCAAAAACGGGGAATTGATATTTCCCGGCAAATTTCCCGACAAATTAAAATGGCAGATTTGGATTATTTTGATTGGATCTTAGCTATGGATGATCATAACTTGTCTTACCTGAAATCCATGTGTTGCACTAACGAACAGCGTGGTAAGATCAAACTCCTCATGGAGTTTGCGCAAGATGCGCCACAAATGTTTGTTCCCGATCCATATAATGATCATCGATTCGATGATGCATTGGATTTAATAGAGCTCGCTGGCAAGGCAATTCTTGCTAATTTTACCAAAGACTGAACCTCGTGCAGGCTATTTTGTTTCCCTTACAAATCTTCAAACATGCTCGATTTATCGATAGAAAATGCACTGAACGCACAATTGGAAAAAGAAGCTTTTGCCAGCTATAGTTATCTGGCCATGGCTGTTTGGTGTGACCAGCAGAGTCTGGATGGGTGTGCGCAATTTTTTTACCGCCAATCTGACGAAGAAAGAATGCACATGATGAAAATATTGCATTATCTCATTGAGCGCAATGGCCACATTCACGTACCTGCATTGCAAAAACCTGAATCTGAATACGTAAGTATACAAGAGGTTTTTATATCTACCTTTCAACAAGAACAATCGGTAACCCAATCTATCAATGAACTGATCAACATGGCCCAAAAAGTCAACGATCATTCTACGCAGAATTTTTTGCAATGGTATGTTTCCGAACAAAGGGAAGAAGAAGCCACCGTCATGAAAATTCTCGATCGCATCAAATTGATTGGCGAAGGAGCACTTAGTTTGTACTACATCGATCAGGAAGTCGACAAAATCAATAAACTCATCATGGCTGCCGAAGCCACCGGAGCTTAAGGCACAAACTGCCGGAATCACAGATTTTGTTTTGATATCAAGGTGAAATGGTAACATTAATTATCATATTTCATTTTTTGTCTATGTATTTTAGATTGTTTATCATCGCTTTACACATTAGTTAATTTATTATTTATTCTTAACTGTATAGGTTTAGGAGGAATCAGTTAATTTTAGCGAAAATCTAAAACATGAAATTAGTGAAGCTCGTTTTATTTGCACTTCTCTTAAATGCAACGGCTTTTGCTCAAAGAATTACACCGGTTGTTATTTCCAATGGCGGAAATTATCTAAAAACGGGAAGTTTTGGTTTGGAGTGGACGCTGGGTGAATTTATGGTAGAGACGCTCAATGGTCCTACGAATAAAATTACACAGGGTTTTCATCAAACAAACATCACCATTGTCACCACAAACAATCCCGGTATCAGTGGTCTATCTGTTTATCCAAATCCATTTTCAGATTATCTTATCATTGAAAATACCAGGCCTTCAGAAATTGAATTTCATCTGATGAATGCAGAAGGCAGATGTATTGAATCCAAAAAATTGCATCCGGAATTCAGGAATGGAAAATATAACAATAAAATTTGTACCAATGAATAGAATTTATTTCGCCCTCTTTTTAGCATTTATAACACAGCTGGTTGTTGCTCAAAATGCTGCTTTCAAATATCAGGGTATTGCAAGAAACAACCAAAACGCCCCACTCGCCAACCAGAATATTTCGCTGCGGCTAACGATTCTCAATGCCGCGAATAGTCCGGTGTATTCTGAACAACATATGGTGACTACTTCACCTATTGGTTTGTTCAATGTCAATGTTTGCCAGGGTTCAATGCCTTCAGGCAGTTGCGACGTCATCGATTGGTCTAAACCGGATTATAAATTAAAGGTCGATATGGATGCTTCAGGTGGTACGACCTATGCACCCATGGGAACTTCGCCAATATTGCAAGTACCCACAGCTGCATTTGCTACTAAAGCTTTAAGTGCAACCAATGATGCAGATACGGATCCTCTCAATGAAATTCAGGCGCTTACCTATAATTCGGCCATGCACAGTTTGGTTTTGAGCCGCGGTGGCGGAACGATCGATTTAAGTGAATTAAAAAATGATCCCGATGCTGATCCTGCTAATGAGATTCAAACCATCACTTTGGATTCTGCTACCAACACCCTCACACTTAGCAAAATGGGCGGATCGGTAAAATTGCTTGCCGGAAACGATCTTTGGAAAATGAATGGCACAAACATCCTGGAATACGTGAGTGGCAATCAATCCATCACCTTCGATAAATTGGGTTCCGCACCTTTGAATCTTGCATCTTTTGAAATCAATTTCAGACCTAATGCAAAAAAGAGATTTTTCTCCGGGCCTTCCGATTGGTATGAAGAATTTTGGACTAAACCCGCCAATGCTGTAGGTGATACGATCGTATATGGTTCTATTGTCAAAGAATATCCAACCACTTTTGCGCAACATTACTTGCGCTTCAACAGAGATACTTTTCAATTGGGAAGGATTACCAATACGCTGAACGGTGCTTCCAGAAAAAGCCCAACCAATGATTTTGCATTATTGTGCAGAGCTTATAATGGTGCGACTCCAGTAAGATTGATCGGTGTAGCATTAAATGCATTTGAAGGCATCGGACAAATTTACAATGCCGTGGGCGGTCGTCCTGGTGGTGTGATCACAGCCGCCAATGTCAATAATACGGTAGTACCTTATGTAGGACTCTTTCACCCAACTACAGCCAATACCCTCGTAGGTGGTCTTTTTCTCCAGGGTAATCAATCTGTTCTAAATGCCAATGTGAAAAATTTCTCGATGGACCATCCAAATGATCCCAGCAAAGAGATCTGGTATGCTTGTGTAGAAGGACCTGAAGCAGCCGCTTATGAAAGAGGCAGCATTCAATTGGTCAATGGCGAAGCATATGTTCCATTCTCCGAACATTTTGAATTGGTAATTAATCCGGCAACAATGACCATTCAATTGACTCCCGGTTCTGCTGATTCAGAAGGCCTCGCCGTCGTTGAAAAAACGAGCAAAGGCTTCCGCGTGAAAGAATTGAGAAAAGGTCAGGGCAATTACAGCTTTGACTGGGAAGCAAAAGGTGTCCGCAAAGGTTACGAAGACTATAAAGTGGTAAGAATTAAAGGACTTGAAACTCCGGTTCCGGTGCCTATGCACTCTGGTTTGCCGGAAGTACAGGAAGCGTTTAAAGGCAACGCCATTCCATTAAGATCTGCCCATCAGAACTAAACTTCTAATTCCATTGACATATGTAAATGCCTTCTGGTTTCGATCAGAGGGCATTTTTGATTATGATGAACTGTGATGGACTATGATGGACTATGATGAACTGTGATGGACTATGATAGACTGTGATGGGCAGGATTTTCTAGGTGTAAAGGCTTAAGGGAAAAGGCTAAAGGGTCGAAGGGAAAGGTGATACTTTTTCATTTTTGTCTGAAGCAGAATTTTCAGAATTAGAGAATTTTCAGAATGGAGTATAGGTGTAAAGGCTAAAGGGAAAAGGCTAAAGGGTCGAAGGGAAAGGGGAATCTTTTTCCTTTTTGTCTGAAGCAGAATTTTCAGAATTAGAGAATTTTCAGAATGGCATGAGTGTGAATGGAAGTGTGTGAATCGCCTTTTTCCTTTAGCCTTTGGTCTTTAGTCTTTAGCCTTTCCTCACCCCCACCTACAAATTCCCCCGCAACTCCTGTTCTCTTTCAATGGCTTCAAACAAAGCTTTGAAATTGCCTTTGCCGAAGGATCGAGCACCGCGTCTTTGAATGATTTCGAAAAACACGGTCGGACGGTCTTGAACCGGTTTGGTAAAGATTTGGAGGAGATATCCGTCGTCGTCGCGATCGACTAAAATGTTGAGTCGTTTAATTTCGTTGAAGTCCTCATCGATATGTCCTACGCGCTCGAGCAATGTTTCATAATAATTGTCGGGCACGTACAGAAAATCAACGCCATTTTTGCGCAATTGGTCAACGGTCTTTAGGATGTTGTCGGTTTCGATGGCAATGTGTTGAACGCCGGCCCCCCTGTAAAATTCGACGTATTCTTCGATCTGCGATTTTTTGCGGCCATGTGCAGGTTCGTTGATGGGAAATTTGACATATCCAGTTCCATTGGAAACCACCTTACTCATTAATGCGGTGTACTCTGTAGAAATGTCTTTATCGTCGAAGGTGATCAGCAGTTTGAAGCCCAATACATCCTGGTAAAATTTGACCCATTTGTTCATATCGCCCAATTCGACATTGCCTACGCAATGGTCTACGTATTTTAGACCTGTCGGTTTTGTTTGGATCAAACTTTTGCGCGCCTGAAATCCCGGCATAAACGGTCCCTGATAATTTTTGCGCTCGACCAAAGTGTGTATGGTCTCACCATAGGTTTTGATTCCGGCAATGACGATGCGGCCATGCTCATCATTCAGGACTATGGGTTCGAATGCAGATTCCGCTCCGCGCGCTATAGCCGTGTGGTAAGCTTTTTCTGCATCTTCTACCCAAAGGGCCAGTGCTTTGACGCCATCGCCGTGGCGCAGCACGTGTTGCGTTATTTCGTGTTCGGGTATTAAAGCCGACGTGAAAACAAATCGAATTTTATCCTGCTGCAGCACAGAAGAGCAAAATTCGCGATGACCGGTTTCTGGACCTTTGTAGGCGACCCATTCGAAACCAAAAGCGGTCTGGTAAAAATGAGCCGCTTGTTTGGCATTGCCCACGTAAAACTCGATATAGTCGGTTCCCAAAATCGGGAAAGCATCTGTTATTTGTTGTGTTTTGATATCTGTCAATGTTTGCATAGAACTTAATTTATAGGCTGTGAAAGTAATCAGGAAGTAATATTGTTCATAAGGATCCCGCCACTTTGTCCGTTGCTGAGCCAGGATTTGTGATAATCTGCATCTTCAATGCCGGCGGCTGCTTCGGTCATGAGCAGGGGTTTGAAAGTATCGACCATGACGGCGAGTTCGCGCGTTTCTTTGGCGCCGATGCTCTTCTCGATGGTTCCGGGATGCGGACCATGTGGAATGCCACCGGGGTGCAGGGTGATCATGCCTTTTTCGACGTGTTTGCGGCTCATAAAATCGCCATCGACGTAATAAAGCACTTCATCGCTGTCGATGTTGCTGTGGTTGTAAGGTGCCGGAATGGCCAGGGGGTGGTAATCAAAAAGCCTGGGCACAAAGCTGCAGATCACAAAATTTTTGCCGTCGAAGGTCTGATGTACCGGCGGCGGTTGGTGTACCCGGCCGGTGATGGGTTCAAAATCGTGAATCGAAAAAGCAAAAGGATATACGAAGCCATCCCAGCCAATGAGGTCGAAAGGATGGTTTTGGTAGTGGTAAGGGTAGAGCATATCCTGTTTTTTGATATACACCAGAAAATCGCCTTGCTCGTCGTGGGTTTCGAGTACCGCCGGTTTGCGGATATCGCGTTCGCAGTAGGGCGCATGCTCCATCAGCTGGCCGAAGTCATTGCGGTAACGTCTGGGGAAGGTAATAGGGCCATTGGATTCGACGATCAGCAGTCGGTTATGTTTGTTGTTAAAATGGATCTGGTAGATGGTACCGCGGGGCACGACGAGGTAATCGCCATAGGCAAAATCGAGATTGCCATACATGGTTTTGAGGCAACCCGCACCTTCATGGATGAAGATGACCTCATCTGCATCGGCGTTTTTAAAATAATAGCGATCTTGATTTTCGGTGGGTGCGGCAAGGATGATCTTACAATCGTCGTTGACCAGCACGGGCACTCTGCTTTTCAGATAATCTGCTACCGGCTGGAGCTGAAAGCCTTTCAGACAGCGGTGTTTGAGCTGCCGGTCGTGAAATGTTTTGGGCCGGATGTCGAGCGGATTTTCTACCTGCAGGATCTGTGTAGGTGGATTGCAATGGTAGAGCAGCGACGAAAGGTCTGAAAATCCCTCCGTAGAGAACAACTGTTCCTGATAAAGTTGTCCGTTGGCTTTGCGAAACTGCGTATGCCTTTTTGGAGGAATTTTTCCCAGTTGGTGGTAATGCATAAAGGGTCGTAAATTTGAAAATCAAAGATACGAATTTTATGAGCGACCGCTTTGTGCAGATCATCGTGAAGGGCAAAGTTCAGGGGGTGTCCTACCGGCATTACAGCCGCCTCCAAGCCAGGGCCCTGGGCCTAAAGGGCTGGGTCTGCAACCGCGACGATGGCGACGTTTGTATTTTTGCCGGCGGTCGGCGGGAGGCTGTTGATGCTTTGATCCAATGGTGCCACAGGGGTTCGCCCCAGGCCTTGGTCCGCGAAGTTTTGGTCACAGCCATCGGAGCTTTTGAGGCCGATGATTTTGAGATCAGAGTTTGATGAGCGCTTCCGATGCTAAGTCGCTACGCGCGATGAACCGGATCATCGCGCCGAAAGCCATTTTTGAAAAAATAATTTTAAATTTATTTCAAAGGCGGCTTGATTAGACCCGGCATTGCACTGGTTGAAACCGGGCTTTTGCCTATTCAGTTTAAGCACAGAATTTTAAGACCCATACAGGAGCATCAGGCTGCTACTTTTATGGTCAAAAGCTGTATATATTTGTTCAGGCGGTACGCGCCCATACAGCAGCCCATGAAATCTTACCTGACCGGCATCGTTTTCATTTTGATCTTGGCGGACCATCCTATACGCAGCCAATCCAAAGCCTTCCGCTATTTTACCGACGAAGACGGCCTGCCGGGTATGACGGTATATGGCATCCTCCAGGACCCCAAGGGCTTTCTATGGATTGCCACGAGTAAGGGGATTTGTCGGTTTGATGGGAGGAGTTTTAAAAGGTACCAATTGAAAGGTATTAAAGGATTTGACACTCCATACTCATTTATTGATAAAGAAGGAATACCCTGGTTTTATAACCTCGCTGGAGAAATATTATTTGTTAGAAACGATTCTTTGCAGCGCTTGGAAATACAAGCTATAAAACCGGCTGCCAATATTTATTCTTTATATATTGAAAATCCATATTTATATATATCTTGGTCTCAAACGAGTTCCCCTGCTACTTACCGTTATAATATCTTTAATCTCAAAGAAAATAAAAAATTAGAACATAATTATATATTTCTGGGACCAAAAAATGGAGAGTTAATTGGGTATGATTATAGCCGACGTAAAGATTTATTTAATGTATACAAAGTAGATAAAAATGAACTTATATTTTCACAAAAGATTAGTAATAAAAAACAAGTTGATTTTATTTATGAAATAGACAGATATATACATAATTCAAGTAATCTGGATATCTATATTGCTTCAAATTTTATTCGGATTGTGGATTCATGTGGCAATCTCATAAGTAACAAGTATTTTCCAGATTTAACAAATGAAAATATCAAATACATTTCAATCATCAATGAAGATGAATTATTTATAAACACCAATAAAAATAGTTACTCATTTTTTCTAAAAACCGGTTTATTAAAACTAATACCTTATTTTAATAACTCTATAAATACGATTTTTGAAGACTCTTATAATCGAAGGTGGATTAGCACTACAGACCACGGATTGATTTTAGATCCCAACAATTCTTCTCAGGTAATAAATTATAATCAGGGATTTCTTGCGTCCAATGAAGTATATAATATTAATCATTTATTAGGGTATAATTTTTTAGGCCATAATAATGGTAAAATAAGTTGTATTAAAGAGATAGATTACATAAAGTATCTTAATTTACCCGGATTAGGTCGTGTTCGATTTATTTTAGGATGGAAAAGTAAAACATTATTAATAGGATTAGACTTGGGAATTTATATTCTTAATTCATCATTAAATTCTGAAACAAATTGTTCTGGCATGCAAATTGGCAGCCTGAAAGCAGCCCATATTAAATCAGATTCTGAACTTTTAGTTTGCTCCTCACTGGGAATATACTCTTGTGATCTAAATGAATTAAAAAATGGCAATTGCAAGGAATTTGTGAGTCGCCGAGAACTTGATGCACGTGCGCTTTGTATTAAAAAGTACAAGGGTAGAATTTTTGCAGGAACTGTAAATGGCTTATATGTACGCGGCAATAATTTTTCTTGGCAAAAATTATTAAACAAGGACATATTTATTAATCAATTGTATAATTATAAGGACTCACTGCTTTGGATTTGTACTGATGGTGAAGGCATGTTTCAATTTGATGGTTCCAAAATAGTAGACTCATTAAATATAGATTTTGGCCTTCCAAGCAATAATATTTCATCAGTTTGTTATTTAGATTCCGAGAGAATTGCAATTGGTACTGATAATGGTGCATATATTTATAACTATATTTCAAAGGAAGGATTTATATTAGATCAAATAGATGGATTGCCGGGAAATGAAATTAATGACATAAAATATAACAATGGAGTAGTTTGGATTGGAACATCTAAAGGATTATTTCAAATATCTTCTAATGAATTGATTCCAAATCAAGAAAAACCCCTTATTGAAATCAGCGAAGCATTTGCATTTTCAAGATATGGCTTAATACCTATTCAATCTCGATTGAATCACGATCAGAATCATCTAAAATTTAATTTCCAAACCAGAAGTTTAATTTCCAAAAGTGCATTGCAAATTTATTATAAATTGTTTGAGCAAGATACCCAATGGCTGAAATCTCAATCTAATAGTTTGGAATTCATTGGGCTGGCTGCAGGAAAATATAACTTACAATTAAAAGTCTTAAATGAGGATCAATTGAGTTCTGAAATTGTGACAAAAACATTTGAAATTTATCCACCTTGGTGGAAAACAACTTGGTTTAATGTTGCCATGATTCTGGGGATAAGCACATTAGGAGTAGGATATAGTTTCTTTCGTCATCAAAAAATTAAACGAGAGGAAGCAAAAGAAAGAGCTATTTCAGATCAAATGAATATGCTGCGAGAAGAAGCCCTGCAAAACCAAATGAATCCACATTTTATGTTTAATGCATTAAATGCTATTCAAAGTTTTTTGACTAACAACGATCAGTTTAATGCGATGAAATATTTGTCTAAATTTGGCCGTCTTATTCGAATGATTTTCGAACAATCAAAGCAAAGAAGAATCAGCTTAGAGCAAGAGATCGCATTCTTAAAAAATTACCTTGAATTAGAAAAATTGCGATTTAAAGATAAAGTCAGTATTGAATTTAATATTGCTAATGATGTTGAAGAAAAATCATCTGAAAAGATGATCCCTTCTTTAATCATTCAACCGATTATTGAAAATGCATTTAAGCATGGATTATTGCATAAAGATACTGATGGCAGAATTAGCATTTCAATGGAGTTTGTCAATGGTCAATTTATATGCATTGTAGAAGACAATGGAATCGGAAGACAAAGAGCGGCATTGATAAATACTTGGAAGAAAAATGGTAGAAAATCAACCGGACTTGCTTCTACAAAAGAGCGATTAGGAATACTTGATAAAGGGAAGAAGATGATGGGCCTGGAACTAACTGATTTATATGATCTTAACGGCAATCCAGCCGGTACTAGAGTAGTAATAAAACTGTAAAATTATGCACAAGTTAAAAGCAATTATTATCGAGGATGAAGAACAGAGTCAATTGGCTATCAAAAATATGCTTGAAAGTCATAATGACATGATATCTGTACTTGGTATATTTGAAACTGTAGCACAGGCATTGCCATTTTTAAAAGTAAATGATGTAAGTTTGGTATTTTTAGATATTGAATTGCCAAATGAGTCTGGGTTTTCATTGTTTAATTATAAATTGAATTCTAATCTTAAGGTGATTTTTACTACTGCTTATAATCAGTATGCTGTCCAAGCTTTTAAAATATCTGCTGTGGACTATCTTTTAAAACCGCTAGATCCAATAGAGCTTAAGGAAGCTATTTTAAAAGTGCACAGATTAGACGCTAACCATAAAATGAATGAAGCATACCGTATTCTAATTGATAATTTACATTATGGAAATAATCGAATAGCAATCTCCCACCAAAACGGTTACGACATGGTTGAAACCAACGACATCCTTTGGCTGGAGGCGGAGATCAATTATACGACGATACATCTCCGGTCGAAGCGGAATGTGACGGTGGCCAAGACCCTGCGCATTTTTGAGGATTCCTTAGACCCTCAGAAATTCTTCAGGATCAGCCGCAGCGCCATCGTCAATATCGACCACATTACCCGGCTCAATCGCAACAATGCCCTTTCGATCACCCTGACCGATAATTCTACCATCGCAGTATCGGAGGCCCGGAAAGAGGATTTTTTGACACTTTATAAGAAGATTTAAGGGATACCCGGTTTTGTGCAGCAATATTCCATATTTTTAATTGCTGCATTTTTAGGGGAAACTTTCAATACGACTAATATCTATACATATTACATTTCAGGTGGTTTAAATCACTAATTTGATAAACAAGTACCCAAAGAAATGTATGAATTGAACATTCTATTGCTTGCAATTATCATACATCTCTGCCCAACTCCTTGAAATGTTCATATTAGGGGATACAAATTTTAGCTTATCAATTTCATCAAGAATAGGTTTGCATGAAGCAAAATAATTTCTGGCTTTCTTTTTCCAGAACATGTCTTTTCCGGTAAAGCTGATAGTGCTTTGATCGGGTTTTACAAACACAAAAGCATAATCCGAATTAAATTCAATTCCACCTATATACGGGTAATACTTAAATAATTTAATTGAGGGATAATTTGCTAATACTTCCATTATGGATGGCGATTTACCTCCCATTGTTCCGGAAGCCTTGTAATCCATTACTACAAATTGTCTACTATCAATGATAAATGAATCTACTCTCTTTGGCTCAAGGGGCTTGGTCCCAGGACTGCCCTGTTCATCAAGATATATGAAATGCGTATTTGCAAGGCTGCCTGCAAAAATTAGTGCATCATCGTCGCCGGTAGCGATTACAAAGTACCCGGTTGTTTGCTTATGGGTTTTATCAATATAGACTCCATTCAATACTCTGTCTGTAGGATTGCGTTTAAATCTGGATAGATCAACTTCCTGTGTACTAGAGATTTCATTTGGTTGTTGAACACCGCTTCCTTTTTCCCTTGTAGGAAAAGTTGTTGCATAGGGTTTAATATCTGTAAGATCGCGCATATGGTATAAAGAAGTTGCACCACAGGCTTTCATGGATTTATGCAATTTATCTAAACTTAGTAACCGGCTGTCTTCCCATACCGAATCGTCCTCTAACTTGCTGTACAAATCACCATACTTTTTAAACCCTTCGTAATCGTCGAGGTAAAAATGAAGTTGAAATAAATTAATTAAAGTATGCTTGAGAAGTTTGTATTGTTGTTTGTCACTCTTGTTTAACTTTGATATCTGGTCAGCAAAATAATCCATGGCAGGTTGTATACGTTGACGAGCATCCTGGACATTCATTCCAGATTTATATGACTTGAATTCCTTTTCAATCAGATCAATTTGTTTCTTATAATTAGTGTACTTTGGGTGAGGCGAATCTAGCTCATAAAAAGTCACCCAGTCTCTTTCCTCGCGAAAACCATATTGTTTGGTTAGATGGATGGACAAATCTCTTAAAGCAGTCTCTATGTATTTTTTAACCAGAGGTTTAATGCTCTGGTCTCTTTCATCATTTATTTTCTCGTCAAGATCCCTACTGTGTGCATACCTAGAAGAAGTCCAATCCTGCAGATTTTTGGAATTGCGGATTTCGAAGGTCGTCATCGTATTCTGATTGGCATCCAGAATCCTTATTGTAATAGGTATATAAAAAACAACTTTATAGCTATAAGAATTAGTGATTTTTCCTGCCTTATCTGCGGTAGAGTTGGTGATTTTCCTGTTTTCTGTATATTGAATGCCATCCAAAAGTATATCAATAATAAACTCGCCATCTGCCTCCAATTTTTTATATCCACCTATGTCAATAAAATTATTAATCAACATGATGCGATTCGTTCCCTGAGCCGACAGAAAGCCAACTGGCTCAGAGATCCGTGGCTGGTATGTTTTTAATGGTGACAAAGCAGACGATTCCGGAAAACAAGTATGCGATATGGGCGTGGAATTTTTGTCCATATCTACTTTCTGGCTTAAAAGGCCAAAGTTATAGAATATCAATAGGGCAAAACATGTCTATTTCAGTTTAGAATTTTTGAAAGCTATATAATAATTAATAGCATAAAATCTATTTTATTCCCCTTTCGAATTATAATAATGGGTCAATATGTACTTAAGCAGAATTTAGAATTTCCGTATTTAAAAGTATGATTACATGGACTTGAAAACTCAGAAGTAGGATTGAATTCACTATTCATCATATATATATAGTTGTATAGACTTGTTATTTTTTTGTCATTAAAGTACTCGCTTAAATCAATACAATTTATATTATAACCAATTATATACTCTGATTTAGTGAATAAATAAACACCAAACAAAATAATTTAAAGACTCTCATAACTGACTGTTAAAAAGATTAAATGTAAAATTAAATAATGCAATTAGAACTAATAGCAATATTTATCATTTACGAAGTTAAAAATATTTAGTCATTTTTGTACCTTATTTTTTTATAAATTAGTATATATTTATTAATTACCTACGTAAAACCATGCTTATTTAATTTGTATATATTCATTACGAATTGATATAATATTTTGTCGATGTGTTTTATAAAAAAATAATTGCCGATCTGGAAAATAGTGCCGTCTTGGTTTTGATTGTTTGGACAAATACACTTGTGGTTTAGAAATATTCTTTAACAATCTGAATCAGTAATCATGGAAAGTTCAAATACCGAGAGCCAATCACTTCCTTTGCAGGTAGCTGAATGTAAAAATTTAGTATCAATCCAATTTACCAATAGATAGTCATCCAAGAATTAATAATTCTTCGGATGCAGAAAAGATATTCCGGATAAATTGGGGTGATGATATGGAATTGGTTGAAGAATTCAATGTGTTGTTCCTTAGCCGAGCTAATTATGTAAAAGGTAAAATCAAATTAAGTCTTGGTGAATTGACACTACAATCTAAGAAACAATTAATCATACATCCAACTATATCAAGCCAGGATATTCTAACTCACTTTTATATACCATTATGTTAGTAATATTTCAAAGTAACTCTTTTCATAACCCAAAATGAACACCCATGAAACTATCAGAAATTCAAGTCAGTTATCATCCTAAAAGCGCTGACAGGCCTCAGATTAAAACCAGTCAGGATGCCTATGAATTAATAAAACCACTTTACAGTGAGGATTTCCAACCAGGTTTTACTTTGGCAGGAGTTTAATAGCAAATAGAATGGAATATTCAATTTGTTATATCTTTGAATGCGTTCAATAGTGTTTACCTTGGTTTAATATAAAAGGTGGCAAAAAAGGTGGCAAGAAAAACAAAACCCTTGTTAATCAAAGACTTACAAGGGTTTATCGTAGCCCGTAGGGGAATCGAACCCCTGTTACCAGAATGAAAATCTGGTGTCCTAACCCCTAGACGAACGGGCCGGGAAAGGAGGTGCAAATATAAAGCAGTTTAGAAATTCACTGAACTTTTACCGCTATTTTCTATTTATTTTGCAGTCAAGTAACAAATTATGAAAAGAATCGCCATAAATGGCTTCGGGAGAATAGGCCGCCTCACCTACCGAGCGCTCGCCGAAAGACCCGATATTGAGGTCGTTGCGATCAATGATCTCACAGATATTCCCACTTTAGCCCATTTGCTGGAATACGATACCGCTCAAGGTCGTTTCGACAAAAACATTGGTCATCATCCCGATTCCATTCTGGTCAATGGTCAAAAATTGCTCGCTTTCAGCCAAAAAGATCCTAAAAATCTGCCCTGGAAAGACTTGCAGATCGATGTCGTGCTCGAATGCACCGGTGTTTTCCTGACCCGGGCTGCTGCGCAATCCCATATCGATGCCGGTGCCCGAAAAGTAATTCTATCTGCTCCGCCCAAGGATTCCGACATCCCAACTTTTGTAACCTGGGTCAATGATGATGCGCTCCAGCCCGGAGATCATATCGTATCGAATGCCTCCTGCACGACCAATTGCCTGGCCGTAGTCCTCAAAGTCTTGCATGAAAATTACGGAGTCTCTTTTGCCAGCATGAATACCATACATGCTTTTACACAAGATCAGCGGCTACAGGATGCACCTCACAAGGACCTTCGAAGGGCGCGCGCGGCTTCCATGAACATTATACCAACCAGTACAGGCGCCGGAAGTGCCGTTGAAGCAGTATACCCCGCCATTAAAGGTAAATTAATGGCTTCTTCTTACCGGGTACCTATCATTACTGGTTCTCTGATTGAACTGGTGTGCAAACTGGATAAATCCCCGACCGTTGATGCGGTGAATGCCTTGTTCAAACAATATGCGCAAAACCAACTGCGTGGCATCCTCGAATATACTGAAAAACCACTGGTCTCCACAGATATCATTGGCAACAGCCACAGCGCCGTTTTCGATGCACTCCTGACCCATGTGTCCAATGGTTTTCTCAAAGTAGTGGCCTGGTACGACAATGAAGCCGGCTACTCCGCCCGATTGGCAGATATGTGCGAAAAATTTGCAAAGCTCTAAAGCTATTATCGTGAAAAATCTAAATGTAAAAGATCAATATGTATTGTTGAGAGTGGACTTCAATGTGCCTATCAAAGACGGAATCATTCAAGACGATACACGCATCGTAAAATCACTCGATACCATCCGTTACCTCCTGGATCAAAAAGCTAAAGTAATTGTAATGTCCCATTTGGGCAGGCCTTTAAAAGAATTGACGGCAGACGGACAATTGGATGTGCAGAAATTTTCTTTGAAACCCATCGCCGAAAAACTGGAAGCTCTGCTCCAAACGCAAGTACTTTTTGCAAGCGATTGCGGCGGACCGGACAGCCTTTCAAAAAGATCGCAATTGCTGTCGGGCGGAATTTTACTTTTGGAAAATACCCGCTTCCACAAAGGCGAAGAAAAAGGAGATCCACAACTGGCGCAACAGCTCGCAGTTCTAGGCGATTTTTTTATCAACGATGCTTTGGGTGCCGCACATAGAGAACATGCCAGTACAGCCACCATTGCCCGATATTTCGACAAAGACCATAAAGCATTTGGCCTGCTCATGCAAAGCGAAGTCGAAAACGGCCAACGCGTTCTTAAAAATCCCCATAAGCCCTGCACTGCCATTATCGGGGGCGCAAAAGTTTCTGATAAAATTTTATTGATCTCTAATCTGATGGAATTTTGCGACTCGATACTCATCGGAGGTGGTATGGCTTATACTTTTCTCAATGCCCAGGGATTTGAAATTGGAAATTCTCTTTGCGAAAAAGACAAACTCGAGCTCGCACTCGAACTCATCGCTTTGGCAAAAGCTAAAAATGTGCAACTGCTTTTACCCAATGACAGCGTGGTTGCTAAAAATTTTGAGGATAGCACTGCAACTCTTATTACTGATCATCCGGCAATTCCACTCGAACATATGGGACTGGATATCGGACCAAAAACAATCGAACGCTATACGTCTGTAATTCTAAAATCCAAAACCATCCTCTGGAATGGACCCATGGGTGTGTTTGAAAAAGCAGCGTTTTCAAATGGCACAAAAGATGTTGCCCTGGCCATCGCGGCTGCCACGACAAAAGGTGCTTATTCTTTGGTAGGTGGTGGCGATTCTGTGTCGGCTATCAAAAAATTTAAACTCGGTGATCAGGTAAGCTTTGTCTCGACTGGTGGTGGAGCCATGCTGGAAATGCTCGAGGGAAAAGTATTACCGGGTATTGAAGCGATTTTAAATTAAATCTTTAGACAAGTTCGTTTCTGCGCCCTAATTGTCTGTGTTTTGATGTCGTATATCGTTTAACCCAGAATTGTCATTAGGATTTGTAGTGAGCGTCAAAAATGCAAAAAAGACAGAACTCCTCGCAAGAAATTTGCGCGGAAGTGAAGTAAGTATTTCATTGAGCACAAATTTCGAGAAGAGGACTGTATTTGAAGCAGTTTTGGCTCGTAATAAAATTCTAATGACAATTCTGGGTTTTAAGAAAATTCAATTTTCGGTTTATCAGATGATGGGGCTACACCAAATCATCGGGAAACTGGGTCTCACAAAATCATTTCACAAAATAAAATGTAAGTTACACTGAAAGTACAGGTCTTTTCCTAAATACTAACAAATGTTAGTATAAATTTTTTTTATCGAAAAATAAACGATTATTCTCAAAAATTACTAACGATTGTTAGTAAAAGTACAGTTTCAGAAATACTTTCGAATTACAAACTTTGATACCTTTCCTTGAGTGCAGTCAATCGAAGTTCGCCGTCTTCCAGCTTTTTGCGTTCTTTGGCAACCAAATCTGCAGGCGCTGATGTTACAAATTTCTGATTCTCCAATTTTTGTAGTACCGACTGGATGAATCCTTCCGCATACTTGATTTCTTCAGTTAGTTTTAATTTTTCAGCTTCTATATCCAAAGTTACCGGAAGTTCCAGGTAATAGGTATCGCGAAGCCCCATAAAAGATTGTGCATCCTTTAATTCAGTATCGGTCAGTTGCAGCGAACTTAAGTTGCAAAATTTCATCAATAAACTAATGGCGCCCGGACTTTCAAGCAGTGTTTTTTGATTTCTGTTGAATATAAACAATGGCGTTTTCAAATCTCTGGCCAGTTGATGTTTGGCTCTTAACTCGCGGATGTTTTTGACGACGTTGCGCAATTCCAACATGCTTTCAAGGACATCTTTGTCAGGCGATTTACCTGTAGGATAAGGGCTCACGATGCAAAAATCACCAGCTTCCCTTTGCTTTAATTGATGCCAGATTTCTTCGGTAATAAATGGCATAAAAGGATGCAATAAACTACAGATGGTTTCAAAAGTTTCCTGCGCACATACCAAGAGCGCGTTTGACAAACTTTCTCCTTTTGCAGGTTTGGCTGCTTCCAGAAAAAAAGCACAATAGTCATCCCAAACAAAAGCATAGATCTGCCGCAGAGCTTCCGACAATTTAAATTGACCAAAGAGCTGATCTACCTGCAAACAAAGCTCGTCGCGGCGATGTTGGATCCATTGAATGAGCAATGTATCCTGCTCACTTTCAAAGTTGCCCGATGGATGTTCCCATGTTTTGATTAAACGCAGCGCATTCCAAAGTTTATTTGAAAAATTTCTTCCCTGTTCGCAAAGTTTGTCATCAAATAAAAGATCACCTCCTGCCGGAGAACTCGCCAAAATTCCAAATCGCACCCCGTCAGCACCGTAATCGGCAATTAATTTGAGCGCATCCGGAGAATTTCCCAGGGATTTTGACATTTTACGGCGTTGTTTATCGCGCACCATCCCCGTGAAATATACTTTACTAAAAGGTATGGTTCCATGCCATTCATAGGAAGCCATGATCATACGTGCAACCCAAAGAAAAATAATATCCCATCCGGTAACCAAAACACTGGTCGGAAAGTAATATTTGAAATCTTTCGTATCGTTGGCCCCATCAAAAACAGACATTGGCCATAACCAGGATGAAAACCAGGTATCCAAAACATCTTCGTCTTGTTTTAAATCTTCAATTCTCAAATTCGGATTTCCCGTTTGTATTTTCGCTTGTTTCAAAGCTTCGTCTGCAGTCTCTGCAACAAACACTTCATTACCTAAATACCAGGCCGGAATCCGATGTCCCCACCATAATTGCCTGCTGATGCACCAATCGCGGATGTTTTCCATCCAATGTCGATAAGTGTTTTTAAAATGCTCAGGTATGAACTGGATCTCACTTTCTTCTACAGCTTTGAGTGCCGGCTGTGCAAGATCCTGCATTTTTACAAACCACTGAAGGCTCAAACGAGGTTCTACAACTGCTTGTGTGCGTTCACTCCTGCCAATATTGGTCGTATAATTTTCAATTTTGACTAAAACACCCTCCGCTTCCAGCAAAGGACCTATTTTTTTTCGCGCTTCAAATCTGTCAATGCCCACTAAAATTTTGGCTTCAGCGCTCAGGCTTCCATCTTCATTTAAACAATCAATGACTTCCAGCTGGTGTCTGATACCCAGTTCATAATCATTTGGATCGTGTGCAGGTGTAACTTTCAAAGCACCGGTTCCAAATTCCTGATCGATATAGCTATCTGCAATGATGGGAATTGCTTTATGGATGAGCGGTATGATGACTTTTTTGCCAACGAGATGGGTATATCTCGGATCATCCGGATGTACACATACGGCTGTATCAGCCATAATGGTTTCAGGTCGCTGGGTCGCTATCGTGATGCCTTCGCTATCTGATCCTTCCAATTTATAAAGGATGTGGTACAATTGCGCCTGCTCGGTTTGGTACAAAACTTCTTCGTTGGAGAGAACCGTTTTTGCTTCCGGATCCCATTGGATCATCCTTTTCCCTCTGTATAATTTGCCTTTTTTGTAGAGATCGACAAATGCTTTAATGACTGCCTCCGATCGAATTTCATCCATGGTAAAAGCAGTGCGTTTCCAATCACAGGACGCGCCAAGACTTTTCAATTGATCCAGGATAATGCCACCGTATTTTTCTTTCCATTCCCAGGCGTGCTCCAAAAATTTTTCTCTGCTGATATCCGATTTTCGAATGCCCTGACTTCTCAATAACTGAACGACCTTAGCTTCAGTAGCAATGGATGCGTGGTCAGTACCGGGCACCCAACAGACATTCATTCCTTTTTGTCTGGCGCGTCTGATAAGGATATCCTGAATGGTATTATTCAGCATATGCCCCATGTGCAAAACACCGGTCACATTGGGGGGTGGAATGACAATGGTGAAAGACTCACGAGCATCAGGCTTGGAATCAAAAAAACCATGAGCCATCCACTCAGCATACCATTTTCGCTCTGTAATACCCGGATTAAAATGTGTTTCCATTGTGTTGCAAATCTATTTATCGAATAGCATATCTCATGTTCTTCAAAAGATAAGAACCATTCGTTTTATTTCTATTGAGAAAGACCAATTTTTCTGATAAATTGCCGGAAGGCTTATAGCTAAGTTCTTTTCCGGTAAGTTGACTCAAAATTTTATGAATCGTTTGAGGGTGAACTACAATCATAACGGATGCCGGATATATATGATCGATTTTTTGTACCAAGGCTGCAATATCAGCCTGATCGTAATAAATCAGCTCAATTCGCTTTGAATCCAACAGAGGTTGAACCGTAAGGACATTGTTTCTAAAGGGCGTAGAATAGAATGCTCTCATGTCAAGCTCTTTAAAAAGTTTCAAAAGATGGATGGCCCGATATCTACCTTGGATACTTAAACCGGGATCCATACCAATGGTGTCTTCCTCTGCATGAAATAACAAAAAGATGGATTGTTGCGGATTTTTTGAAGGCCTTTCCAATAAAAGGCTGTCTCCATTGTTAAAATAGGCAATGCCCTTATGGATCCTGATGACCTGCGGGTCCGGTGACTGACACAAGCATACCTGGCTGATCACTGCCAAAATCAAAATAGAAATATATCGAAAAACGGACATCCGGATTTTATTGAACCAACAAAAATAGAATGATATGATTATCAATGGATTCTGTAAAATCTATTTAACAGCTGATTAACGGCCGCAAAAACGCATTTACTTGCTTTTAAATGGGGTCCGAAGTGTATAATTTTTCTGAGGTTTGAGGTATTCCAGGAGATTGGGAACCCAGCGATTGTAAACTTTATTTCGGTGGGTCACATAACAAACCATTTCTTCAGGCACTGCGCCAATCGTACTTTTTATTTCAATCGCAGTACGCGCCAGAGAAATGATCTTAAACCGGCCGCCAATCCCATGTTTTATAAATTGAATCAAAATATTTAAGTAAAGCTGATAATGACCGTTGACTTCTTCCGAGGTACCTAAAAAATGGCCAACCAATTCTTCTCCGTCGTCGATGAAACTGTAAAATGCAATGAGTTGCTCATCGCGAAAAAAACCAAAGACTCTAAATTTGTCTCCTATGCCCATTTTTAAACCTGAAAAATAATTGGGATGTAAATCCACTAAATTAAAATCTGAATTATCTGCAGCCCTCTTATAATACTCAAATAAAATTTTCTCATGTATGCGGATATCTTTCACCGAAAGCTCGCGATGTGTCAATCCGGAAGCAGCTTCCAGGGCTTTGCGCAGCCGCAATCTATATTTCGATTGCAACGCATCCATATAATTTTCAAAACTTTGCCAGGAAGGCTCCAGATATAACAACATAGAGGGCTGTACAAAGAATGGGTGCATAAAATTTAATGGCAATTCCTTGTCCATTTTAAATGAATTCCTGTAAGGAAGCTCTTTGATCAAACAAACAGATGCTCTATGGATCAATTCAGGTTCATCAAACATTGCCTTGAGCAATTGATCAATCATCTCTTGGACATCAAGCATATCAAGGTCATTGCGATACTTAAATCCATAAGCTCCGGTAGCCAAAAGATTTCCACACACTAGCGTAATAAAGTCTACTTTGGAAGCAATCAAGCGTTTGACGTGGTTGTAGAAACAGGTCGTCAAACCTTCTTGCTTTCGCTCTTTCATTTTCAACCTTTCTGCAGCGTTAAAAGGCAATAATTGAAAATAAAATGCAGCCGCAGGTCCACTTTGATCTTCTACTAAAGCATATTTAAATTGAACATTGTTTGGCCGATACAATTCGATTGCCTGAAGATATTCACTACTCAGCAAGAGTGATGCAGGCTGAAGCTGATCCCATTCCTTAAGGAATTCTCCAATCGATGAAGCGATTTTAAAAGAATACCCGGATTTCTGCAACAATGTTTTCAATCGTTCAATTAAACATCAGAATAACTAAACTGGAGGTGAAAAGTTCAAACGACGCTTTATTCCTTCTTAAAATGCAGAGAATAAAGTATATTTGCAATATATGATATGTATATATGTATAAATATGAATAACTTATCAATATTACTAGGCTTTATTGGACTTCTTCTTATTTCTTGTTCCGCTGGCAAAGAACTCCAAAGGGCACAATCGGAAAATGGAATTTTAAAAAATCAAGTCGATAGTTTGTATTCGCATATTGCCCTTCAGCAATCAAACCTATCTGCATTTGAGGATACCAAAATTCAATTGAGAAAAACAGAGCAGACCTTGATCCAATTTTATCAAAAATATGAAGGTTTAGATCCTGCTCAAGCAAAACAAAATACTACGCCTTCCACTTCAAATGCGCTTATGAATGATAAGGATTTGGCATTGCGGAATCAATCCCTTCAAAATCAAATCTCAGTATTAAATGCTCGCCTCGATAGTTTCAGCAAGAATCCCGTTCCATCTAAATCCAGAACTGCGAAAACAGAACAAACAAAATTATCTTTAAAACAACAACAGCAAATCATTAATCTTCAAAAGGAAAATACGGAATTGAAAAAAAACATTCAGGAGTTGCAAGCAAAAAATGATCAATTGGATCGCGAACAAAAACAATTGCTGGAAGAATTTAAAAAAACAATTCAGACATTGGATCTGGTCAATAACCAACTCACAGAAAAAAATGCTTTGATAAAAACGATGCAGGAAAATGTAAGTCTTATCCCAAAAAGAGATGAAACCGAACTTAACGAAGCAAAAGTAGAAAACGAACAACTTAAAACACAGAACAACTTATTAATTCAGAAATTAGAATATTTAAACAGACTTTTAGCAGATAAAAATGCGGAACTTTCTGAAAATATTGCTTCAAAAGACTTGGAAAATCAAATCAAATCTTACGAAGCAGAACTCGATGACAGAGCCCAAGTCATAAGATCTTTAAATGGTTTCATAGATGCCAAAAATGCGGAACTTCAATCTTTAAACGATAGCCTGGAAATTAATCGCGGAAGAACTCAAGACTACCAACAGCGAATGGCCGCATTGGAAAAACAAAACAGTTTATTGGAAGCCCATCGAATAAATGAAGCATCCAAACTAAAATCTGATGCGGATATTCAACATCAAATGGAGCAGTTAAACAAGGATCATAAACTCAAACAGGAAATGATCCGAAGTTTGACTACCGAAGTCGAAAAAGCAAATGAAAATTCTCTAAATTTGAAACGCGAGCTTGAATTGAAAATAAATGAATTAAACGCTGCACGCGGGCAACTTGAAAATTCAAAAATGACTGCAGCAGAAAAGACACAGATTAAAGAAATACAGGACAGCTTGATATTAATCCAAAAGCAAAAATCAGACTTGATGAATGAATTGAATAGCATTCAGAATACATCAGAATCTTTGATGGAAATAAAAAATACAACGGTTCAAAAAAATGCTTTTCTCCAAAAGCAACTGGAATCTGCTGCTTTCGAAATCGGACAACTTCAGAGCCAATTAAAAAATTCCCTACAGGCCAATAAGCCGGCACAGAAGTCCACTCCACCAAATCATCCAAACCTTACGAAACTACACAATAAGTGCAAAGAAATTCTGAATCCCTATTCCAACCAAAAATCCGCTGCAATCATTAGGCAGGGCAGTTTATTCATTTATTTGCCGCATCATATACTGTTTACACAGGATTCCTACGTTATGACTCCGGAAGGATCTGACTTATTGAATAAGTTGGCAGTAGTTTTGAAAAATGAATCAGGCATGGAACTAGAAATTTCGGGATATACCAAAAAATCAGATCCAACCGGATTATCGGTTGATTTTATGATTCGAAATGCCAGTACTGTCTTCAAATTGTTTTCCGCATTGGGTCTACAGGCAAATAAATTAAAATTAGGTGCAAAATACATAGGCGATGATATCATTTCGACGATTGCACCAAAAGGAATAGAACTAAAATCGCATGCGTTTTAGGATTTTAAAACTAAGTATTCTATTAAGTATTTGGTGCTTGTATAATGTAAAGGCCCAGACGCTTCGTTGCCATATCAGTGCAGGAATAAATCCGGTTTCTGTAAACGCTAAACCAAATCTTGCAGTTCGTGAAAAAATGCAATTTCAATTGGTGTTTCATATTTTATACACCACAGCCGAAGAAAATATATCGATGGGGCAGATTGTAAGTCAGGTTCAGGTACTCAATGATATCATGAATCAGGCTGTAGTTTGGCCAAATCCTCAAATTCCTGCAGTATTCAGATCCCTTAAAGAATCTCCGCAATTTCAATTTTGTTTAGCAGATTCAGATCCGCAAGGAAACCCAACGATGGGCGTGACAAGAACTTTGATAAAAGACCTTTCGATTGCCTGCAAAAAGGAATTTGGAAAAAGAAATCTCATGCACAAATCTTTAGGTGGAGTTGATATTTGGGATCCCAAAAAGTATATCAATATTTTTATCATCAATCGCGATCAATGTCCCGTATTAGGTGAGGCGATATTCCCATGGAATGCAAGCTCAGATGAAGATGGTGTGATCATCCATTACAAAGCCTTAGGTTATACGGGCCCAGCAGCTGATTATTACCCTTTTCATCAAGGTAAAACTTTAGTACACGAATTGGGACATTATTTTGGTTTATTACATTTGTCCAATGATCGGTCTGATTGCAACGGAGACGACGAAGTAGAGGATACGCCTACCCAAGCCAATGAATATTTTGGATGCCCAAAATATGAGGCTGAGACTTGTGGAAATCTGAATATGTTCATGAATTACATGAGTTTGGTTGAGGATGGATGTATGTTATTATTTACCAAAGCTCAGATAAACAGAATGCAGCAGATGATCCAAACATACAGGTTAGATTTGCCAACAGCAGCAAACTGTATTCCTACTTCACAAAATGAGCTAACAGATGTTAATGGATCATTTGAAAATGGTTTCTGGCTCCTTTATCACAAAGATCATAAAAATTGGAGTGCGGATATCGAGTTGTACGATACCGGCGGTAAGCTTATCTGGCAATCTTCAGTTGTTGCAGTGCAATATTTAACAATTCCTGATCTCCTACAAGAGATGGGCAGCGGTTTATATTTTGTAATATTGCGCGATCAAAAGAATCAAAAAGTCTTGAAATTATTTACCAATTAATGGCATAAAATGTATTCGAATTTGAAGAAATTGATTTTGTTTTCGATGCTGTTTTATTTTTCATGTAAAAGCAGCCAAAGAATAGAAGTTGCTGAACCCGAATCTATAAAGCACTGGCTGACGATCGAGAAACTTCCCTGTTTTGGGCATTGCCAGATCTATCAACTGTCGATTTACAGAAACGGTTTGGCTATTCTGGAAGGCAAAGATCATATGGATAAAAAGGGCGTTTACTTTACAGAAATAAATAACTCAAGGATGGAAAAACTCATGCGACTTGAGAAATATATAAAATGGCAATCGATCAAATCTGAATACATTGTCAATATTGCGGATCTGCCCATGACCAAATTGAAATATTATGACAAATTCGGGGCCCTCGTAAAGTCTATAGAAGCCAACGCTAATTTACCGGAAGAGCTAAATAGTTTCGTTAAGGAAGCAAGCGGAATTATCGAGAAAGAAAAATGGACTCAGATTCAAAAGAAAAATGAAATGAATAATCCGGAAATTATTTTTGATGAACTGATCGTCGATATGGATAGTACCATAAACATCAATGATCTCGAAGTAAGTTTCCAGAATTACGATTTAAAAACCATCAACAGAATTTCACCATTGATGAATTTGTGGTTGGTCAAATTCAACCCGGATAAAATTGGCAAATATGAAATCTTAACTACACTGCGCAAAAAACAAGGGATCAGGCATGTCAGTTTCAACAGGCGCGTGTTACCTAGAGAATAAACCAGGAATTGTCATTAGAATTCCGGGATCATATGTCTGTTCATATGGCATTCAGAATTTCCTGCAATACATTCTGCTTACTGGGATCTACAAAATTTGAAAAACTTTCTTTCCTAAACCAGCTCATTTGACGTTTAGCATAATTTCTCGTCCTTTGTTTGATAAACTGAACTGCATTTTCCAGACTTATTTTTCCATCGAGGTATTCAAATAATTCTTTGTAACCAACCGTATCCAAAGCCTGAAGCGATTGGTAAGGTCTCAATTTGATGGTTTCTTCCAACAATCCATCTTGCATCATTTGATCAACTCTTGCTTCAATTTTACGGTAAAGCCAGTCCCGGTCTGGCATCAAACAATATTCGCGAAATTCAAAACTGCGATCCATGGGTGCATTTTTTCGAAATGATGAAAAACTTTGGCCGGTCATCTCATAAATTTCAAGGGCTCTGCAAATTCTTCTTGGGTTATTCCGATCGACAAATTCATAATAGACGGGATCAACTTTATGGAGTCTGGCTAGTAAACCGGACAATCCTTCAGCTTCCAATAACAGACTGACCTTTTGCCTGGACGCTTCGTCTGTAGATGGTAAATCATCCAGTCCATAAAGCAATGCTTTGAGATAAAGCCCTGTGCCTCCGCATACAATCGCTCGTTTGTGCTCTTGAAACAACGCATTTAGAACCAACAAAGCTTCTTTCTCGTAATCACCTACAGAATAGCCTGCATCGACTTTTACATGGTCAATAAAATAATGTTTTACAGCTTTTAACATATATTTTGTGGGCTTTCCCGTACCTATATCAACTTCTTTATAAATTTGCCTGCTGTCTGCAGATAGAATCGGGCAGTTCCATTGTTGTGCAAGCTGAAATGCTAATTCCGATTTCCCGCTAGCAGTGGGACCGGATATCACGATAAGTTTGCCATTAGCCATGAATCTATAATTATTTAATTTACTTCACACAGAACTTACCATATCGTGTTTTATAAATTCGTAAAAATATGGGCCAATATAAGCTTTCGCTTCTATTTTAGGCGCATCTTCGTTTCAGGAACTGAGCACATCCCTAAAAATGCTGCGGTTTTATTCATTGTAAACCATCCCAATTCATTTTTAGAAGCTTGTTTGGTGGCATGCTTTCAACATCGAGATCTTCATTTTTTAGTGAGAGGAGATATGTTTGAAAAAAAATGGTTAAAGCCTATTTTAAAATGGACCAATCAAATCCCCATTTTTAGATTTAAGGATGGCTTTACAAACATGAAAAAAAACAAAAGCACTTTTGATGAATCCTTCAAAGTACTTGCCGATGGAAAAGCAATTCTCATATTTCCAGAAGCAAGCACCCTCATGGTAAAATATCTTCGACCGCTCCAAAAAGGCGCTGCAAGACTTGCCCTTGGTGCCATTGAAGAATTTAATATTGAGCCATTATATGTCATTCCAACCGGAATCTTCTACAGTGCACCAACCAAAGCCCGAAGTGATGTCATGATCAGGTTTGGAAAATCTGTTGAAATCAAAAAATGGCTGAGTACTTGTACTGATAACAGCGATAAATTAACTGAAATTACCAAGACTTTTGAAAAGCATTTAGATCAAGTGGTGGTTTCTATTCATCCAGAGCAAGATGTCAGAGAATTTGATAAACTCTGCGATATGGTAGAACCTAAATTAATGCCTTTCCCAGCTGCCCAAAAAATTCAGGCACACACTGCTTTTGAAAAAATGAAACAATTTGCATTAAACTATCAACAGTTAAATCATCAGGATCATAAACTTGTCCGTCAAACCCTTGGCGAATATTCAAATAAATTTACTTCATTGCCTTCTTTAAATTTTAGACTCGATAGCAGTATTTTTCAAAGATCCTGGTTAATTCTAAAACTCTGTTTTACATTTTTAATATCCATACCTGGTATTCTTTGTTATGGAATTCCACTTTTACTGTCCAAACAATTTGCAAAAACCAAAATCAAACATATTGAATTCTATGCACCGGTTCGACTTGCGGTTTCTATGTTCTTACATGCGAGCTTTAGTGTAATTGCATTTTGGGTGATCACAACTCAAATGAATATGTTTTGGGGAATGATCATAGTAGTGCTTTTGCAATTTTCACTTTTTGGATTTATGTTATTTCTGGATTTTGCAGCATATGCAAAATATAGCTTCACCGGAATTTCAGAAATGGATAAAAAAGAAAAACAAAAATTGTTTCATCGCATTGAAAAATTATTTTCTTTGTAATGAAATTGTAGACTTTAAGATCTAATATTTTTAAAATAAATAATATTGTAAATTAAATATAGCACCATTGAATTTAATTTTCATGGCAGCAATTCATATCTCGACCTCATCCAATTAAAGGTTTTATTTGATATTTTAAAGATCATATGAAGCTTTTCTATACTGTAAGTAAAAAATTCCTAATTTATTGTCACTTTGATATGGAATGTTGTATTTTATTTAGGTTTTAATCATTCCGATGGGCATTTTAATAAAGCTCCGGCAAGTACCAATAAATTTAGCTTCTATTACTTGTTAGTTTTCAAGGATCTGCCTTTCTTTGAATCCCAATTATTTATAACAGAATAATATTAGAAGATCATTAAATCCTGTTCTCAACAGGAAATCCATATTCACACTATGAGAACTGCCGGGCCGATCAGCAATGATGCGGCCTTTTTAATTGATTGCAATTTTATTTGAATGTTACCAGATTCCACAACTACATTTGAGCCATTATACAACTTGCTTTCCAAAATATGAATCTATGATGGCTGTTATATATTCGAGCTGATCTGGTTGCAGTAATGTATGTATGGGTAAACGGATTAAACTCGCTTCAAAAGAATCGGCATTAGGCAGAAATTGATTCCGCTTATTCGCATAAAATGGACTCCTGTGTAAAGCCAAATAATGAAAACCAGATTCGATCGATGCATTTTTCAAGAAATGTATAAAATCATCCCTGCGATCAGGTTCTTGTAATTTAATAAAAAAATAAGAACCATTGATTTGGTTTCCTTCCGGCACATCCGGCAATTGGAAGTGACCTTTTTGGCATAATGGCGCAAGTAATTCCATATAAGTTTGCCAGATTTTCACTCTTTTCGTTATCACTTCATTTATGGATTGTAATTGGGCCGCAAGCACACAGGCTTGTATGCCAGACATTGCATATGACGATCCAAGGTCTAACCATTCATATTTCGAGAGTTGCTGCTCTTTGTAAAATTTTCTATTGGTTCCTTTTTCATAAATGCAATTGGCTTTGCTGATCCATTTCTCCCTATTTAATAAAATACAACCTCCTTCCCCGCAAGATATTGGTTTTGTATAATGGAAAGAAATACTTCCCATATCTCCATAAGATCCAAGGGGCCTTCCCAAATAAGTAGCTCCAATCGCATGTGCAGCATCTTCTATCAATGCGATCTGATGTTGCTTGCAAAAATCAACAAGTGCATTCATTTCAACAGCAATGCCGCCATAATGCATGACCACTATGGCCTTCGTATTTGCGGTGACCAAGGGCTCTATGGTCGACAAATCGACCACCGGCCTGTTGGGGAGACAATCTGCGAAACGCAATTCCCGGGTCCGAAGACAATAAGCATTGGCTGTTGAAACATAAGTATAAGCTGGCACAATGACCTCATCTCCTTCTTTCAAATCGAGAATCAATCCAGACATTTCAAGAGCATCCGTACAACTGTTTGTCAACAAACTATAAGCAGGCTTAAAGTTTAAGTTTAACCAACGTACAGCTTCTTCCGCAAATCGATTGTCCGTATTAAAGCTTCCGGTAACTAGTAGCTCTTTGAGATACTGCTCGATCGAAGGATGAAGATTTTCAACATGTAATTGAATGGTTTCCACAAAAAATGCAACTGATGAAAAGAATTTGCCAAAAGTACACACAAAATGATTCCCTTCACATCGCATTTTAAAGCAATGTAACTTTGTGCGCAACACTCATTGAATTCTGTAAGACAGATAAAATGCTAAGCAAAACTAAAACACAAAGTCTTCAAGCAGCGATTATCCATATTCTTGCTGCAGCCATAGGCAGTCTGAGTACTTTGTTTTTGTATCCTAAAGATTTAGAATTATACGGAATTTACGGATTTCTTACCAATACGGCCTCTCTGCTGGTACCCTTCGTGAGCCTTGGTTTTGGAAATGTCATGCTGCGATTTTTTCCATATTATAAAGATCCCGGAAATCATCATAAAGGATTCTTTGGATTTATATTAACTGCCTATGGTATGGGAATTTTAATTTTCTCGTTCATGTTTTGCTTCTTTTATAAGTTCATTTTGGATTCCTTCCATTCGGATAACAAACTCGCCGAAGTTTATTTTTTGATTTTACCATTTACGATACTACTGGTGTGTTATGAATTTGCATCGCAACTTTGTATTAATTTTCAAAAAATTAACTGGACAGCCTGGACTGCCCTCCTATTGAAAATATTTTTACCCCTTTTATTTATACTTTCGATTAAAAATTTTATTGCGTACAAAAGCTTTATCACACTCATCTTTCTTTATTATGCAGTTGTCGTTTGTTGGATCATGATCAGGATCTCAAAAAAGGAATCATTTCTGGTTCAATTTAGCAAAGATTTATACCAACAAACCGAACGAAATAAATTATTACAATATGCCGGATTTTCTTTACTGAGCGGGACAAGTGCTGTGCTTGCGCTGCGATTAGATTCCTTTTTTGTGGGTTCAATGATGGGCGCAGAAGCCACCGGTTTATTTACCTTGGCAATGTTTATGAGCAATGTGGTATTTATTCCTGCGACCGCCATAACGGATGCACTCAATCCGTCTATTGCACATTATAGCAAAGAAAATGATCAAACTGCCCTTTTAAAATATTACCAATCAGGATCTATCCACATGATGATGGCTACCTTTTTTTTAGTGATCATGCTCATGATATCTTTCGATACCTTGAGCAATATAATGCCGAATGCAGCGAAAATTAATGCCATTAAAACTGCAGTGTACTTTCTATTGTTTTCAAGAGCCATCGATGCTGCGACCGGAACCAATCATCATATACTTTCCTACTCCAAATATTATAAATATGAATTGTATCTATTGATCGGAATGGCCATTCTTAATATTTCTCTAAATTATTACCTGATCCCCAAGTGGGGCATTACCGGCGCAGCTTTTGCCACTTTTGTTTCTGTAGGTTTGTATAATCTGTGCAAAACGCTGTTGGTATATTTTTTATTAAATATGCATCCTTTCACCATCCAAAGTCTGAAAGTTTTAGGTATAGCATCCGTCACTTTTGTAATTTTCAATGGTGCATTTGAATTGGAAAATCCATACATGTCCTTGTTTTTACAAATGATTACCTCCGGATTTAGTTTTTTACTTTTGACATTCATTTTCAAATGCTCCCCGGACCTGAACAAATTTGTAGCGGAGAAATTTATAAAAAGGTTTGATGATTAAGGGGCAAAATGGATAGATTTTGAGGATTTGATGAATAAATTGGATTCGGCTTACATATGCCCATTCAGGGTAGATCATTGGCGCAGGAAACTGGCAACTTCTTTTCGTAGACAGAGAGGAAGAAGTCTGCTTGACTATTTGACTGCTTGAAGGGATAGTCTGTTAGTCTGTTTAGTCTGTTAGTCTGTTAGGCTTTATCAAACTGGAAACTGGAAACTTCTTTTCGTAGGCACATAGGAAGAAGTCTGCTTGACTGTTTGACTGCTTAGAGGGATAGTCTGTTAGGCGTTTAGGCTTTTAGGCTTTATCAAACTCGAAACTGGAAACTGAAAACTGAAAACTGAAAACTTCTTTTCGTAGGCACATAGGAAGAAGTCTACTTGACTATTTGACTGCTTGGAGGAATAGTCTGTTAGTCTGTTAGGCTGTTAGGCTTTATCAAACTGGAAACTGGAAACTGAGAACTGAGAACTGCAAGCTTCCTCCTACTAATCAATCCGGTCGATTAATAAAATGAGAGATAAAATGGCCGTTGCCTGGGCAATGGAATCGGCAACAACTTTAGCCCAATCCACTTCTTTCTTTTCGCCTTTAGCCTTGGCAGGCTTTTGATCTTTATAACCCACATTGACAACCGCCCCTTTTGTTACTTTGGGGTACATTTTAAAAAATAAAAAATTCTTGGTCCGATCCACTCGACCGTTTGCATGTTCAACAGTTACCTTTTGAGGGTCTCCTGATTTGGAAATTCCAGCTGCATAATAGTCAATGTAAAACTTTGCAGATTTGCCTTCCTGGTAAGCTACAGATATGGCATTATTGCTGGAAAGTAATTTCTCAGGATATAAATCTTTGACATTGGTTGCTCCTGCTATTCTCACCAGATCTTTTTGCTTGGGTATAAAAAGATAATCTCCTTGTTTTAAAATAATATTGGTGTGCGATTTTACTTTTTCCAAAGCCAAATTTAAATCTATAACCACATAACCAATACTGTCGCTGGATCTGTATAAAGTAGCACCCGCAGGAAATGCCTCTGCTGTCAATCCTCCGGCCCGTGTAATGATATCTGACAAACGTTCGTTAGGGTTGATGAGCGCATAAGGTCCCGGATATTTGACTTCACCTTCCAGTTGTATAATCTGTTGAAACTGAAATTCCGGTTGACTCCTCACAACGATGATATCAAAAGGCTCCAGTTCAAAACCAGGTGAAACCTGATCGGCTTGTAAGGACAATCCCGTGGTGATGGTTTTGACAATGGTTTTAGAGGGTTCCCCGTTTTTAAGCTGCATTCTGAAAACATCAATTCGATTGGAAGCTGCGAAAAAAGTAAAACCACTGGCAAGACTTACAAGATCCGTAAGCTTCATGCCATTGCCGTATGCATATCGCCCGGGATTGCGCACGGCTCCTGAAATTTCAACAAACAAGGCTTCGTCAAAATGACTTTGCGAAAGCACCACTAAACTGTCGTAATTTTTCAAATAAATATTCTCACTTGAAATTTCTGATTGCATGATCTCATCCAGTCTTACCCGGATCACTTCAAAATCTTTATTGTTTGCCGGATTTTTTCGATAGAGAAGTGCACTGTGATAAGCATCCGATTTTAAGCCTCCTGCCAAAAGTATCAGGTCCTTTACACGTGTATCTTCATTGGGATTATAATTAAACTTGCCTTCCTGTCGGACGGCACCATTGACACTGATATACGCCTGATCAACAAAACTGCTTTTTTTATAAATCATCAGTTCATCATTGGCTTGTAATAAAACATCCGCAGCGCTATTCCCACCAATAATGGCAGCCACATTGACCCGCTTTAATGTATACGTGCCGTTGGCATTATGCCTTTTGAGAAATGCCATTTCTAAATTGGATGCATTTGTAAAATCAACTTTCGCAACCAAAGCAGATAATTTAATGCCTGGTACAAATTGATAACTGGCTTCAACGCGCACCTCTCCACTCACATACAACAATTCTTCAGGTCCTGTCTTTATGGAATATACGATGATCTTATCGCCTCTTTTTAAAAGGAAATCAGCTTTTTTTGCGCGTAATTCATCAAACGCTACATCAATGATCACCCTTTTATCATTTTGAATCCTTTCAATTTGCAGCGTCTTTGTGATCGCATTCTCATCAAGGCCACCGGCATAACTGAGCAGTTGATTCAGATTTTCAGTTTCCAATAATTCATAGCGATACGGCCTTTTGACCGCACCCAAAATACTGACTATTTTCTCAGCGACAGGGATCTGAATAATATCGTTGTTCTCGAGGTAAAAATCTTTCTCAACCAGCGGATTCTCCATAAATTTATAAAGATCCAAATTGCTCGATTTCCCCTTTCGGATCACCTTAATTTTACGGACACTTCCTATCTCAGTTGGACCTCCTGCTGCTGCTAAAACATTAAATGCAGTATTCAAAGCAGGTAAAGAATATCCTCCCGCTTGTCTTACTTCGCCGAATACATTGACATTTATCGTTCTGGAAATATTGAGCGAAAGATCAAATTGATGATCGCTGAATCTGTAATATCTTTTAAAAAGATCTCTTAGCAATTTTTGCGCTTTTTCAAGGCTGATACCTCTGAGAAATATTCTTGGCATTCTTGCAGGTAAAATATATCCATCAGCCTGGATTTCAAATACATCATTGTATTGACTCAATCCCCAAATGCTGATGGTAATCTGATCTCCGGTGCCTAAAATATAGGTGGGCGGAGGTTTTTGAGAATCCCCGCTTTTGTATACGCTGAACTGATTTTCGCGAAATAAATGTTGCCCCCAAATTTCGGAGGCTTCTCTTTTTGCATTTAAGCCTAATCGACTTGAGTCTGCCAAACGACTTGTATCTTTTGATGACAAGACCAATTCTTCCGATTTTAAATTCAATGAAGCAGATCTTTTATCAAGCGCAGAAGGAGCCATTTTACGAGATCGCTTTTCTGCTTTTTCCTGTTCTATTTCGCGCATGGCTTGTTCTATTTCTGACTGCATTGCCAGCGCTTGTTCAGCAGTCAATTTGTCCAGATGTGAGAGCTCAATTCCTTTTTCAAATAATTTAGCCCGCAATTCATCTTCAGTGATGCCTCTGTTTTCGAGTTCAAGTTTGGCCTTATCCTCAGCAATTTGCCTGGTTTGAGCAAACAATAGATAGCCTTGCGTATCCAGAATTATTAAAATAAAAAAGAAGATCAGACTTTTAATTTTTCTCATTTTCCGGCAATTAAATACAGACAGGTATAAATTTCTGAATGTTTTCGCAATGCACCTGCATCATTGAAGGATTATTATTTCGAATAGTGATGATTATAATAATCCATATAGGCGCCTGAAGTTACATTTTTCAACCAGTCTTCGTTCTGAAGATACCAATCGATCGTCGCCGACAATCCTTCCTCTATGGCCAGACTTGGTTTCCAGCCAAAGTCATTTTTAATTTTTGAGGCATCGATCGCATATCTCAAATCGTGACCCGGCCGATCTTTTACAAATCGGATCAATTGTCTGGAAGTTCCTTGAACATGCCCCAATTTGAGATCCATGAGGTCACATATCATCTGCACCAAATCAATATTTGTTTTTTCACACTCCCCGCCAATATTATACGTCTCTCCAACTTTTGCTTCATGAAACAGCAGATCGATGGCGGCAACATGATCTTTTACCCATAACCAATCTCGTACGTTCAAACCCTGGCCATAAACCGGCAACTCTCTTTTATGAATAATATTATTGATAATAAGTGGTATCAACTTTTCGGGAAACTGATTCGGTCCATAATTGTTGGAGCAGTTGGACACAATGACCGGCAAATGGTAGGTATGATAAAAAGCGCGAACCATATGGTCTGATCCTGCTTTTGAAGCTGAATATGGCGACCGGGGATCATAAGCAGTTTGTTCTGTAAATGCTCCCGTTTCGCCCAGCGATCCATATACTTCATCCGTACTCACGTGGTAAAATTTATGTCCAACCATTTTATGTTTCCAAAAATCGCGAGCGCATAACAATAGGTTTAAAGTACCGAGTATGTTGGTCTTCATAAATGCCGTTGGATCCTGTATAGATCGGTCGACATGCGATTCTGCCGCTAGATGAATGACATCCGTAATAAGATTGGAATCAAAAATTTTTTTGAGATCGTCAAGCTCATTGATATCGGCTTTGATAAAATGATAGTTGGGAGATGATTCTATGTCTTTCAGATTCTCCAGATTTCCGGCATAAGTGAGCTGATCTAAATTAAAGATTTCATCATCCGGATAATTATTTACAAACCTTCTTACGAGGTGCGATCCTATGAAACCGGCCCCTCCGGTAATTAAAATTCTTTTTTGTAAAATGCTCATGATGCTTTTGGACCTAAAACTTCTTTAAAATATTCATAAGTCATTGCCAGACCTTGTTTCCGGTCAACTTTAGGAGCCCACTGCAATAAATTTTGCGCAAGTTGGATATCGGGCCGTCTTTGTTTAGGATCGTCTTCCGGAAGCGGATGGTAGCTTATTTTGGAAGGACTGCCAATAACCAATCTGAGAATTTCTTCGGCGAATTCGCGAATGGTGATTTCCTGAGGATTCCCCAAATTCACGGGCATCGCAAAATCGCTTAATAACAATCTGTAAATCCCTTCCACCAAATCATCGACATAACAAAACGACCTGGTCTGAGAGCCATCACCAAAGATGCTGAGATCTTCTCCCTGGATCGCTTGCTTGAAAAATGCAGGCAAGACCCTGCCATCATCAACGCGCATACGCGGGCCATAGGTATTAAAAATTCGAACGATACGCGTTTCTAACCCATGATATCGGTGATAGGCCATCGTGATGGCTTCCTGAAATCTTTTAGCTTCATCATACACACCCCGCGGACCAATGGGGTTTACATTGCCCCAATAATCTTCTGTTTGTGGATGAATGAGGGGGTCCCCATATACCTCAGACGTTGATGCAATAAGTATCCTAGCCTTTTTCTCCTTTGCCAGGCCAAGTAAATTATGAGTACCCAATGACCCAACTTTCAGAGTTTGGATAGGCATCTTTAAATAATCTATCGGCGAAGCCGGAGATGCAAAATGCAAAATATAGTCGAGTTTACCAGGCACATGCACAAATTTGCTAACGTCGTGATGGTAAAATTCGAATGCTTTCAATTTAAAAAGATGCTCAATATTGGTCAGCGAACCGGTGATAAGATTATCCATCCCGATAACCTGGTAGCCTTCGCGAATGAATCGATCACATAGGTGTGAACCAATAAACCCGGCTGCACCGGTAATTAAAATTTTTGATGGGCTCATACGTTTGCAAATGTACAAATAAGCCAATAAGTGATTTGATAATCAATGGCAAATAAAGAAAATTTTAAATATATATTAATTTATTTTAATATTTAATTTAGTTATAATTTAATTATTTACACATTATGAAATATAACTATATTAAAGAGACGATTTGTTGATTTTAAAACGATTCCCCTTGCCTTTCTTATTTTTGATCCAGGATCTCACTTTACCTTTAACTTCCACTAATCTATTACCCATATGCTCCAATATAGATCGACCGCAATCATTGTTCTATTCCTGTCCGGAATGTTCACCCTTTACGGCCAGAATTCTGCTGTGTGGTATCCCGAATTTCACTACAGCATGGGGATCCCGGGTGCAGATCTTGCCAAGCGATTTGGTCCACATTTGGGCATTGGTGGAGGATTGAACTACCAAGCTGGTTCCAATAATTTTAATTATGGTCTGCGTTATACTTTATACTTTGGTTCCGAAGTAAAAGAAGATGTTTTAGTGCCGTTTAGAACAGATTTTGAAGGATTGCTCATCGGTTTTGATCAGTTGCTCTCCGAAATGAAATTGCGCGAAAGAGCTTTTCTCATTCAATTTTCAGCGGGTGGTCTCATACCGGTATCGCCCAACACCAGTAGTCGCAAAAGTCTGAAATGGCAAATGGCTTGTGGATTTTATGAACATAAAATTCGCTTCGTAGATGATGCGCGTTCACTCCCGCAGTTCACAACAGCTATGTTGAAAGGTCTCGACAGATTAAGTAATGGAATCGCACTGATCCCTTCCATCGGTTATGAATCGCTTTCCAATAAGGGCAAATTCTCATATTATGCAGGCCTTGAAACTGTTTTTGGATTTACCAATAATCAAAGATCCTTTCATTACGATCTTGGTATTTCCGAACTTGGAAAATCGCGGCTGGACATAATGCTCCAGTTTAAACTCGCCATTTACCTCCCCTTTTATCTCGGCAAACATTCCGAAAACATCGAATACTAACGAATGTTAGTTGCATACCGGATTTTGAGTTTCCTTTATTTTAAAGCCATTCGCCTGGCTGCTTTCTTTTTGCCGGATGCTAAAGCATTTGTAGAAGGTCGAAAAAATTGGGAACTCGGTTTTACAAATTTCAACGCACGTTATCCATTACATGAAAGACCTCGATTATGGGTCCATGCCGCATCTTTAGGTGAATTGGAACAAGGTCGCGAATTAATTGAAAAAATCCGTTCTGAATTTCCGGATTACCTCCTTATTCTGAGTTTTTTTTCACCTTCTGGTTACCAAAAAAGAAAAGATTACGATCAGGTAGATTATGTATGTTATTTTCCTTCAGACATTGGCGCAGATGTGAACAATTTTTTAGATCTTTTGAATCCACAACTTGTTATTTTTATCAAATATGAATTTTGGTTTACAACTTTGTCGCAATTGCACAAAAGAAATATTCCTTATTTTTTTATAGCCGCCATTTTTAGAAAAAATCATTATTTGTTAAGGCCATTTTTTAGAAGCTTGCTCCGAAAGGTCATGCAAGCAAAACATGTCTTTCTACAAGATGAACAAAGCAAAGCATATCTTTTAAGCAAGGGTTATATGCATAGTACTGTCGTTGGTGATACCCGGCTGGACAGGGTCTTTAGAATGGCCCATGAACCATATGCAGATGAGCTTGTATCAACTTTTTGTGCAAATGCTCCCATTTTTATCGGAGGTAGCGTTTGGCCGGAAGACGTCCGACTTTTAAAACCAAGTCTCAAAAACCTTTTGGAAAGATCCTGGAAACTCATCCTCGTTCCTCACAAAATCCGCAAAAAAGATTTGGAGATAATAGAACGCACATTTGAAAATTGTACAGAAAGATACAGCCAATTCGAAAATTTAGAAACGACCAGGGTTTTAATCCTCGACCAGGTAGGCCAATTGGCCCGAATCTACAAATATGCCACACTTGCTTATGTGGGCGGTGGTTTCGGTAAGGGCATTCACAATATTTTGGAACCCGCCAGTTTTGGAATTCCGGTTTGTTTTGGACCGAATTATCATAAGTTTCCTGAAGCAAAAGAACTTTTGGAAAGAGGCCTGGCATTTACCTTGGATTACCCGCCCGAACTTATAGGCATCACGACTCAAATTCAGGGCCGGTCAGCACTTTTGAAAGAGAAAATCCTAACGTACATTGCAGAAAATTTGGGGGCAAGTGATCAAATTTTTATCCATTTACAAGCAGACTTAAAGCATTGGCAAAAGCACACATAAAGGAAATCGAAATTTTAAAACAGGACCTTAGTTCCTTACACATAGCTGTGATCGGCGATGTCATGATTGACAGATATATCAATGGAACTGCGCATCGCATTTCGCCGGAAGCACCGGTACCCATTATATTGCAAAAACAAATTTTTGACAAACCCGGCGGAGCTTCCAATGTGGCAGCCAACCTCAAGTCTATGGGCTGCAAAGTGAGTCTGATAGGATTGGCTGGTAAGGATGAAAATGCTGCGATCCTTGAAAAATTATTGCAAAATTCAGCCTGTGACTGGATTTACTTACTCACGGATCCAGGAAGACCAACTACCTTAAAAACCAGGGTTATGGCAGAAGGGCATCAAATCACCCGGATTGATGTTGAAAGCGAAGAACCTGTGTCTTCATCTATACAAGGCCAGGCGCTCCTCAAACTGGAAGAATTATTTACCGCAGATAAACCAGAAGTACTCATCCTTCAGGACTACAATAAAGGATTGTTGCATCAAGAATGGATAGGAAAAATCTTGCATCTTGCCAAGAAATATGGAGTCAAAACTGCGGTTGATCCCAAAAAGAAAAATTTTTTTGAGTTCCATTTGGTTGATCTGTTTAAACCTAATCTCAAGGAGGCTGTTCAGCAATATCCCTACCCATTTAAAGGATTAAACCAACTACCTGAGCTTCTAACTATCTGAGAAGCAAGCTTAGCTGTAAATCATTGATGATCACCCTGGCTTCAGAAGGCATTTGGATTCAAAGTGGTGAAAAAGGCAGAATTTACCCAACACAGCCCCGAAAAATTGCCGATGTCAGTGGGGCCGGAGATACCGTAATCAGTCTGGCAGCGATTTGTATGGCTCGTTCGTTATCAGATGAGTTTATGGGAATTTGTTGTAATGAAGCAGGTGGGCAGGTGTGTGAGAAAACGGGGGTCTACCCAGTCGATAAAACACTGTTATTGCAGCATTTAGAGAGTTAATTTGTTAAATTTTACAGCTAACAATATACATATACTATATTTGTGCGCTTTTTTAAAAGAAATTTTATTCACGTTCATCAATTTACCGTTTTTATGAAAAGAATTTTTACAGTTTTCACAATTTTATGCCTGAGCGTTGGCATTATGCAGGCTCAGACAATTTTATGGGGAGGTCCCAACGACCCCAATTCTACCTTTGCAGGTGGTTTGAATGGTTGGACTACACAAGGCCTAAGTTCTGCTGATCCAACCAAAGCAGATTCTGCTATTTGGTATTACAGCCCTGCAGGTACTGCAGCCGGAGGTGCTTATTGGGGCGCCAGAGGGCCTATTGCTTCTGCCTCACGCGCCAATGGTGCTATGGTTTTCAATTCAGACTTGTATGACAATGCAGGTATTGTTGGAAACTTTGGAAATGGCAAATGCCCAGCTCCGCACACAGGAGTTTTGACCAGCCCGGTCATCAATTGTTCTACTTTTCCGGGTGTTGCATTGAAATTCAACCAGTATTTTAGAAATTTCCAATCTACTGTTTTTGTAGATGTCACCAATGATGGCGGCGCTAACTGGACTTCATTTCCTGTCAATGGCGACATTGCAGTAAACCAGGAAACAGCAACCAACAGTCAAATTACCATCGACATCTCTAATGTGGCTGCTCAACAGGCGAATGTTCAGATCCGTTTTCGTTTTGAAGGCGAATATTATTACTGGATCGTTGATGATGTTCAGTTGATTGATGTTCCTTCATTTGATTTGGCACTTAACAGCCATTTCTACACACCAGCAGCTTACCGTCAGCCTAAAGATCAGATCTGCTTTGATACCATGATCTTTTCTGCCAATTTGAACAACAAAGGAAGCCAGGCACAAACAAATGTTGTTTTGGTAGGTGAAGTTATCGACATCGACAGAAGAAAAGTCCTTTTCAGAGATTCTGTATTGATTGCACGCCTTGAAACAACAGACGACGATACCTCCTTCCGCACAGACAACTTTTTGTTCCTAATAATTTAGGATTCGGAAGGTATTTTTTCCGTTACACCGTATATGGCAAAGATGCAAATGGTGATTACAATCAAATTGACAACATCCGTGTTGACTCTTTTGAAGTTTCCTTAAATGAATATGCTAAAGCTCCTCGTTCAACCAGTGGTGTTAGAGCAGGTAGTGGAGCAGGTTATATTTTCGGAAACTTATATCGCACATCCAACTGTTGGAATGCAAATGACTGTTGGAAAGCAACCAAAACCCGTTTTTCTATGGTAGCCAATCCTGGAGGTTCTTTAGATGGTTATTCCGTTTCAATTTATTTCCTAAAAGTTACAGATGATGTTGAAGCCGACTGGTCCAATTTTGAAGGCACCGGTGGTATTACTTCACCTTCTGTAGAAATTTTATCTGCAGAATCTTTCACAGGTACAACAGAACAGAATTTCCAAATGATTGAAGTAGACTTGACAGACTTTAATACAGGTGATCCTGGTATCGTTTTAAAACAAAACGCTCGTTATTTTATTGGTTCAGAACATCCACCAACACCTACAGGCGCAGTTCCAATTTTCCACGCTATCAGTAACGAGAAAAGTTACAATGCTCAGTCGTTTTCAACTTTTGTTGTGGATGCTGCTGGAGAATGGTTTAACGGATTCCAAGGTATCAATACACCAATTCAGGAATTGGTTATTGACTTGTGTGTGAAGACTGATGACAAACCACTTGCAGAAAACGTTATGCAAATTTATCCTAACCCAGTTATGGATAATGTATTAAGAGTGTCTTTGAATTTTGAAAAACCAACGGATGCAAACATTACAATTGCACAATTGGATGGAAGAATCGTAGGATTCGACAGCCATAAAGCAATAGAAAAAAGCATCATTCCAATTCCAACTACGGAATTGAAAGCAGGAACTTACCTGGTTCGCGTTTCGACTGAAGAAGGTACTTCAACTAAAAAATTCACAGTTGTGAAATAATATTGCTTAACAGCAAATACAAAACCCGGAAGCACCAACTTCCGGGTTTTTTTTTGCAACTCTGTATAGGGAGGAATGGGTTGAAACCCATTCCTATTGATAGTTGAGGGTTCATTTTTTGTGCTTTTGGGTTTGCGTTTCTAAACTAAATTTTTTGTGTTTTCGTCTTTGAATCCGGCTGAAGCCGGCATTCGTTTGTGTTATATAATCTGGAATGGGTTGAAACCCATTCCTATTGATAGTTGAAGGTTCATTTTTTGTGCTTCTGGGTTTGTGTTTCTAAACTAAATTTTTTGTGTTTTCGTTTATGAATCCGGCTGAAGCCGGCATTAGTTTGTGTTATATAAACTGCTTGAAATTTAAACCGCTCTGCGTAGCCTCTTCCCGCTTTAAGAAACTTCAATGCTTCATACTAAATTTTCAAAGCGGGATACGCTGGGGCGATAGGAAAACTCCGTTTTCCAAACGGATGATGAATTGAATTTCCGGAATGGGTTGAAACCCATTCCTATTGATGATAAATATAAAATTCAGCATTTTTGGGTTCTCGTTTATGAATCCGGCTAAAGCCGGCTGTGTTTAGATTTTGTCTGCAAAGCATGTGCATTCATTACTTTGCGCATTTTTTTTGACAGAAAAATATCCCGATATTTATTCTGAAATCTACTTTAACTGAATTGTTACGATTTATTCTCAATAAATCTTTGCTCCATTATCTATAATCTATAATCTTTACTCTATCATCCTTACTCTTTTATCCATACTCTATAATCGTATCCGTCCCACGAAGTACACTTAGGCAACAATGTCAATGTTTTCCTTCGCGATTGACCTGCACCAATTCTGCGGAAGTAGTTCTGAGATACGATTTATAGGATGATCCTTAATTCTGTGGAAGACATCGGTTAACCAATCATATGGGTTAATGTCATGGAGCTTGCAAGTAGCAAACAAGGAATAAACCATAGCCGATCTTTGGGCTGATTCCTCAGAACCTGCAAACAAATAATTCTTTCTACCCAGAGCCAAAGGACGGATAGCATTTTCTATAAGCTTATTATCAATTTCTACTTCACCATGAACTGTATATGCCAGTAGCTTATCCCATCGTTTGATTGCATATCCAAAGGCTTTTCCAATTGCACTGGCTGGAAGTATAGACTCTACATTTTTATCAAGAAATTCTTTAATAGTATTCAAAACCGGAATGGCATTTTCCTGTCGCCATTTTTGTCGTTCTTCTTTGGATAGTTTTTGTTCTTTGGCAGATTCCTCAATTTTATAAAGAATTTGGATTTGCCTTAACACGTAATCTGCGCGCTGTTTGTCATTATCAAGTGCTTGTTCAAAATAACTTCTGGCATGTGCCCAGCAACTGAACATAATAAAATCTGGATTATTTTCACAGGATTCATAAACGCTATAACCATCTGTTTGTAACTTACCTCTAAATCCCTGGATATGATTATTAAAATATTCTGCGGACCTACCTTTTTGATAAGTAAATAAGACTAAATTTTTTTGTGGATCTCTGCTGACCCACATATATCCTAAATGACATTTTCCTTTTACTTCATCTGATTGCACTTTGATTGGGCTTTCATCCGTTTGTAAATAATTAGCGGATAGAACTTCTTTTTGATGAGCACCAAAAATGGGCTCCAATGCATTGACATATTGACTGCCCCAGCCTCCAAAAGTCGATCGAGGGATATCCACTTGATGCATTCTTTTTGAGTTGTTGGAGGAATCTATAATATGGGTTATGATCCAAATACTTTCCAATAATAGCATAAGCCATAAAATCTGGACCAGCTATGCATTTATCAACTACTCTCGAAGGCATCGGAGCAATGATTATTTTTTCTGACTTTGGGTCTTTGTATTTAGGCCTTTCGTAGCGATTGACATAGATGACTCCTGGAATGTACTCCAATTCTTCAGTGACATTTTTGCCAATACATTTCATATCATCCGTTTTCCCCTCTGGCTCCAGTACAATGACTTCTCGCCTTAAGTGATCTGGCAGTTCTTTCCTTCCTCCGCGTTTGTGTACTGCCTTTTCTCTGGTGTGGGTTATTCTTTCAGTTAAATTTTCTAATGGTTGCTCCTCCTCGTTCACTTGTGTAAATAATGTATTCGGTGGGAGAGGTGGTTCGTTGCTTATGAATCGCTCCGATTTTGCTCCAAATATGAATCGTTTTAATTGCGCTAATTCTTGGCGTAAGTATTCGTTTTCCTTCTTGTATTCTGCAATTTGCGTAAGCAAATATTCATTTGTAATTTCTTTATTTGAATCTTGTATCACAACAACAAGATCGCAATTTATTTTCAATTTACATAATTATTTTTCAAATATTTTTCGCCAATTATATGTCTCTTTCTATAACGAATACTGTTCAATTTAATGCCCTGCATGATACACATTAATTGCGTCCAACTGATGTTCAATTTTATATGATTAGTTTGCGATTCCATAATTTCAAAGGTACCTCTATCTAAACGCTTGCTCAATAATACTAATCCTCCGGTATCGTAAACCATCATCCGTATTTGATTACGCCGTTTATTAGTAAATAGATATACGTCACCGCTCAATGGATTACTTTGCATGATTGATTTAATAATTCCAAACAGTCCGTCATAACTTTTGCGGAAATCTGTAATACCGGTATATAGAAAATACCGGTGTCCGCAAGTAAACGGAATCAACTTTTGGAATTGATCAGTTTCAATAATGTTTCTGATCCGGGATTCGCCTGAAAGTTGATCGTCACTCCATTAGGATATTCCAATCAAATTGTTGAATTTGGTGGTTGGATAGATCCAATTTGAATAAATTCATTTTTTGATTTTGATGGTTCCTTTAAACAGTACTTCTTTCTCCAATATTGAAATTGATGTATTGGGAACCCCTTTGTTGCCATAAAACTTTTAAGCGACATTCCGCTAGTTTCCAATTCAATTTTCAGCAGTTCAAATTCTTGCTTTGTCATAAAAACTATTTTCTGGCAAAGCTATCGGGTGTTTGGGTCTCTCGCAAGATGTACTTCGTAGGACGGATTCAATACAAAAATACTTTCGTAATCATGTCAGATTTTATAGGGGGCTGAACTACATGATATGACAAACAATGAAGATTGTTTATCAGGTTATATCCTTTTGGTTCAGTTTTCATCATGCCAAATGTTAAATAATTATGGTTTAGGCAGCATTTGGCTACGATTAACGTATCTTACATTGGTCTGGCCAATATATCAAAATGAAATTATTAAACTTGATTGTTAAAACTAAATATTAATTTTATGAAAAATTCACATTTTTCTTTTATGGTATCAGTTAAAGGCACCTTAATTTCAATCGGAACTAGACAGATATTGCTCTTGCTTTTATTTGCATTTCAAATTTCTGCGGTTGTTTGTCAGGAAGAACCCTACTATCCCTGTACGCCTCCTGTCATTGATGATTCCGATTTGGAGCATGGAATTCCGACCTTATGTTCCCAATACGGAAGTTATTCAAACTATGTATCATTAGGCGTTGATAAAATATCGGACTTTAATCCAACAAATAATGAACTGTCTGGGTATATAAATATCGATCGCGATTTATTAATCGACGTAAATAATTTTAAGTTTATTAATGCGATTATCATGATAGAACCTGGAGTTTCTATAACTGTAGATGAAAGTATAACATTTAAAATTGAAAATTCGAAATTATTTGCTTGTGATCAATTGTGGGAAGGAATAATACTTACTGGAAACTCCAAAATCCAAACTTCAACAAATACTATTATTGAAGATGCACAAGGAGCGATTCAGACGATTAATCACCAGTGTTATATGGATATTCAAAACACAACTTTCAATAGAAATCGGATTGGAATATATATGGAAGCACCAGCGAATGCATTGATTAAGCCTAACGCATATATTACAGCATTTAGAAGAAACGCTTTCACCTGTACTGGACCTTTAAATGGAACTACTAATGAAATAACGACTGCTGGCATAAAATTAAATCGATTTCCAATCACACTACCTAATGGAAGCATATTGTTTCGCTCCGGATTTAAACGATTAAAATATGGTATTTGGCAGATCAACATAGGAAAACGAAATAGAATGAATTTAAGAAATTTAAAATTTGATGATATTAAAATTGCAGGAATTCGAGCAGAAAATGGAGATGTTGATTTGCTAAACTGCGAATTTCTTAATAATAATAGAAATGTTTCAATTCAAAATGTTTATTGGCTAAATATTAATTGGTGCAACTTTACTTTAAATAATAATTTATCAACACAGTATTTTCAGTATATTTCATTAGGATATAATTCAATTGTCACCACGGTACATAAATCTAATTCATACGTTAATATTGAAAATTGTGATTTTAAAGATGAGTGTGGCACAGCAGGTAGTAGATTTATTTCATTAAATGACAAGGATTATATTAATGACTTTTCAAATTTCCTTGATGGTGATGTGGAGGATAATGTTTTAGTTAATGTAAGACATAATGAGTTTAGGCAGTCATCCACAGGAGTGAGCACCCGTTGCATTTATTTTTATGGGAACTATCCAGAATCATCATTAATTGGATTTTATGATAATGATTACTTTATCGGGAGTGGCACAGGGTTATTTGAAGCAATTAATTCGCAAGGTAAAAAATCTAATTTTTTTGTTTCTGATAATGTTGTACAATACACTTCGACTCCTGTAAATAATATCGATAACTTATTTACATTTAGCGGAGACTATAATATTAAATTTACTTTTTCGGAAAATATTGTGGCTCCATGGGTTGGAAATCCAGATTGTTTAACATCTCCATTGCCCTTGAATCGAATTATTACACCATTTAGTATAGAAAATGCTATGAATTCAATAATTTGTGGCAATCAGGCTTATGATTGTTTTAGAACCTTCTTAATTTCGGGAATATGTGACCATGCTTTATTTTCAAGCAATATTTCGCGATACGGTACACTTTTGGAGTTGTCTGGAAGTTTCTCATCACAGAGAGCCTCTTGGATTGGCAACCAAGATTGGACTGGAAATCAATTTATTCCTTTATGTGGTGGTGGATGGACTGCAGGTATCTGCGGATATCAAGATTATGCAATTTTCTCTCTTTTTAATGTTCATCAGAATCGACCTTCTACCTATTATCCCACTTATTTGACTCCTGAAATCATCCCACAAACAAATATTCATTGGTGGACATATGTTAATCATGCAGTTAATAATTGTAACTCACCAGGATTTCAATTATCTCCTATGGATGAATTAGTTCTCTCCGATTCAATAAGCGAAATGATTACTAATCCAACTTATCTATATAATATCCAATACACTTATTACAAAACATTTAAAAGAAATTTGGATAATCTAACATATCCTTCTGCGGTAAATTCTTATGTTTCCGATATTGAATCCAACACAAATATGGATGTATGGTATGACATTGAATTCGAATATAATAGATTATACTACACTTCATCCACGGATAGTAGCACAATAAAAGAATTATTAAATAATTTAGAAACCTTAACTGTATCATTGGATAGTAATTATCAAGATGCTTTGTCAATTGACGACGATTCATTAAAAATTATTTCTGATAGTATTTATTTTATAATGGATACTTTAAATTCAATATCAATTTTATTGAATGAAGAAAATATTGAAAGAATATCGGACTTATATTCAGAAGTAATAAATGTGAGTACATCTAATGACAATGAACTCTATATGAAAAGGGTTTATTCTGCTTCAATGTTCTATCGACTTAATGGATTTATTACTGAAGAAATGGCAGACGACTTATTCGAAGTTGCCAATAGTTGTCCTTCTGATTTTGGCTATTTGCCATACTTTGCCAATAATTTATTGCCACATTGCTTGCGGGATACTTCGATACAAGATAATGAATGCGAGACTACATCGCCATTAATATTACCGACAGGGCAGCACGAAATCAATCAATATATTTCCAATTTAAATAAAAGTTTAATCAATTTGGACGGTAAATTGATTAAAAACTTTAAACATGAACATCAATTATTTAATGATAGAAGTATTAAGCCCGGACTATATTTTATTAAAACAGGAAACAATGTGGAGAAATATTTTCATAATTAGTTTATCTATTCAGTATTTACCTATAGAAGCACAATACACAAGGGCTGATTATAATTGGCTTATTGGCTCTGATCAATTTAATGATGTCAATAAGATACAGATTATCTTCAATGATTTGGGTCTGGATAGAATTATTGGAATTCAAGCAGATGAGAAGAATAGAATACCTGCGAACTATTCAAATACTGCGGTCTCTAATTCCAAAGGAGAGCTTAGAGTATTTTCTACTGGATGTTATATAGCCAATGAAAAGTATGATACATTAAGGGGCTCACATAATTTGATATCTAAAAGAAAATTGGATTACTGTAGGTCTTGGGTTGGATGGCCTATTGATCAATCTGATTTACTTTTGCCTTGGCCTGATTTGGAAGGAAGTTATAAATTGTTTTATACCAATTGGGGAAATCCTTATATAAATTTTGATGAGGACAGTTTGATGCTTTTTCCAAGTTTTTCGGAGGCTCTATTTAGCTGTAACATTCATACAGATACCCAAAATGAAATATTTTTGGAAAGTTGTTGGGATACTGTATTAGCTGATACTGTTTGTGAATCATATATTACAGCTTGCTATCAAGATAACATAAAGGATTGGTGGATAGTCAACCCGCGAGCTGGATCAAACTGTTATTTTGTTTTTGTATTTAATCATGAAGGAGTTAAAGTTTATTCTAAACAATGCATTGGACCCTTCGTGGGCAGGAAGGATAATTTTGGTCAGGCGAAGTTTAGTCCTAATCGAAATAAATATGCGCGTTTTAATGGAACGCAATTGATTTTATTAGATTTTAATCCATCAGATGGCTCATTTTCGAATCCGATTGAACTTAGGAACAGTGTGAATGATTCAATAAATACTAGAGGAGGAATAGCATTCAGTTCAAACAGTAGATATTTGTACGCTTTTAACATAACAAAGGTCTACCAATACGATTTGTTCGAGCCGGATGTGAAAGGCTCAGAGATACTAATCCGCGATAGCTATATTGATACGCTTGCTGGTATTCATGTGAATTATCACCACGGATTATTGGCGCCTGATGGTAGAATATATATCAGTGAGATGTGGTGGTCTAATAAACTAAGCGTTATTGAATCACCAAATTGCAAAGGAACACTTTGCAATTTTAAGCCTGGTGAAATCTCATTGCCTGGACTTAATTTTTTTAATTTACCGAATTTACCGACTTATCGCGTCTGGGATGATAGCGATGTGTGTTTGGTCAACTCATCGAATGAAAATAAAAGTGAATACGGGAATTTTTATATTTTAGATTTAAACAACTATATTCTCCGTAGGAATTACAAGTATGATGGATTTACCGATTATAAAATGAAAATAATAGATATAGAAGGAAGATTAATGAAGCAATTCCATGGTATGCCTGACAATATTGCTTTGGACCCAATTAAAGGAGGAATATACTTTATACTTTTAGAGAGTGAAGGCAAAACAATGTTTCAGAAGATTTTAATCTTATAGAATGTTATATGAATTAAAAATAGTTCTATTTCAAAATGAAAATTAATTTCTAAATTTAATAAAATTTATTGCTTTGAAAATGACAACACAAACTAGAATTAATTCCCTTTTTTTATTAATTGGCGGAAAAACAATTTTAGAAGCGAATATTCTAGAATCTTATTATTCGCACTCCTTTGCCTTTTTATGACTTACAATGAGGTAATTGCACAGGTGTCTAATTTCTGTACGTCGGCACCACCGCATCAATCAATTTCGCAAAACCCTGATTCTATTAGTTTCGATAGATTTGGAAATTCATATGGTGACTTTTTGGATTCGACGCAGAATGTTAATTTCGAAATCTGTAATTGTGGATATATTGTATCCCTCCGACCAACTACATCCCAGCACCAGGTAGGAGCCATTCCAATTCCGATAACTTGGTCTCGGTATCTTATCCAAGATTGACCTGAGCCACTCATATGGGTTTGCATCATGAGCTTTACAAGAGCCAAAGAAGGAGTACATCATTGCAATACGCTGTGCTGCATCATGGGACCCCGCAAAGAGATAATTTTTACGTCCCAGAGCGAGTGGCCGAATTTTATTTTCAATCAGATTATTGTCCAACTCTACCTGACCATGATCGAGAATTCGGGTCAACTTTGGCCATTGCTTATTAATGTAAGTTAGTGCTTTGCCTAATGCACTTTTGGGTTCCACATCAGTATTCAGTTGAACATCGATCCAGCTACGCAACTCATTCCATATAGGAATAAGTTTTTGGTCGCGATACATTTTGCGTTCTGTAGGTGGTAGATTATTTCCATCTCGCTCGATAGCATAGATTCGTTGTATAATTTCAAGGGCTTGCTCACTGCTGAGCTTGTGCGTTTGGACAGCCTCATGGAACTGTCTTCTTGCATGTGCAAGGCAACCCACGAGTGTAATACCGGGAACTTCTGCAAATTTATCATACACCTGCCAACCGTTTGTCTGAAGTATACCTTGGTAGTTCAACAATATTTCTTTTGGGCCATGTTGTCCACGGCCTTTTCGATAATTGAAGAATACAAGTTTAGTTTGTGGTGAATAATATACCCACTGATAGCCCTGATGCGTACTACCGGGTTTATCCTGATCCAGAACTTTTATCGGCGATTCATCTACCTGTAAATAAGCGCTCGATATTACTTTACGTTGCAATGCTTCATACAGCGGATGTAGCAAAGTACATACAGCAACGAACCACTCATTGATCGTACTATCGCTTACTTCCCATTGATACTCTCTTTTGAACCGTTGGATCTGTCGGTAAAAAGGAAGATGATCGATAAATTTTGATACCAGTATATGCGACAATAAACTTGATTCTGCGATGGCCTTAGGTATTGGACGTGATGGCAATTTACCAATCACCACTCCATTGCCATCAGGTTTTGCATATTTAGGACGGATCGTTCTTTTCTTTACCAGGCTGGCCGGTGTATATTCCAATGTCTCCGTAATCTCTTCTCCGATTTTTACCATTCCGGTGGTGTCTTCTTGTGGTTCAATCAGCACTTCTTCAATAGGCAAATGATCCGGAAGTTCCGTTCGACCCGGATGTTTCTTTGTACTGTTGCGGTCATACTCAATGTGTTGCTTTTGTCCAGCCGGATCTGATATGTTGGTTTGTTCCTCTGTGTTAAAAAGAGAAAGTTGATTTGTATTGACTTGACCAATGAAGCGTTCTTGCTTACTTCCAAAGATCAATTTCTTAAGTTGTGCTAATTCATATTCCAGTTGCCCAATGCGACTTGATGTTTGTTCCTGGAGTTTTTTAATAAAGTCATTCTGCGCTGCAATGATTGCATCCTTTTCGGCAATAATTGCTTTGTAATCCATGATGCAAAATTAATTTCATCATACCTGCCATTACAGTAAATTGCCAACAATATTTACTAACAAGACTATGCCGAAATTGTGGATAACTTACTGAATCTTTTGCGTTGAACACAATGTCGAATGGATACACCACTAAGCAACATGACTAGGTGATCATAACGCAGTGACAATTTTCGATTTCCTTCACTTTGCTCAATGATTTCAAATGTACCTCTTTCCAATCGTTTATGATACATCACATAGCCATCCGTATCCCATACCAGCAACTTCACTTTGTCGCGATCCTTATTAAAAAAAATAAACACATAACCACTCATGGGATTGTCTTCCAATACCTGGCGTACTACTCCACATAGTCCATCTATACCCTTGCGCATGTCAACAGCAGCCGTACAGATAAAATAACGTTGTGCACTATGAAAACCCAACATGGTTCAGCTAAAAGTTTCTTTTCTATTTGCAGATTTCATGTCCTGCAAGTTCGCGCAAAAAAGCAGATGGAGCCTGACCTTTAAACCACATCTCTACTCCGGTAGGAAAACGAACGTGTATCATATTATTTATCACATCACCATCAACTAATTGGATTTCGGTAAATTGCTCATAAGACTCCGAGCTTCGAATTTTGCGTTTCCAATAATGGAACATCCCCACAGAGATATTATAACGTTCGCAATATCTTTTGACAGATTGAGCAGTACTTTTTTGCCGTTCTATATGGCGCTGCCAATACATTGATGTGTTTTTCATAAACGCAAAACAACTAAATCATTTCATATCAGGCAAGATGCACTTAGACGGTGGGATACTTTATTACTTGCATCTGCAAACACAGAAATCACATGAGGTCTTGAAATGTGTCTTTTAGGTCAGGTTTGAAACCGAGGAAGTCTGTTAGTCTGTTAGTCTGACTGGATTGTAGGTTGATAGGCTGGTAGGCATGTAGGTTTGTAGGAACATTAGTTTGGGGGAATGTTTTCATGATTTGGTTTTTACGCTTGACTGTTTGACTGTTTGACTGTTTGACTGTTTGACGCTTGACTGTTTGACTGTTTGACTGTTTGACTGTTTGACTGTTTGACTGTTTGACTGTTTGACTGTTTGACTGTTTGACTGTTTGACTGTTTGACTGTTTGACTGTTTGACTGTTTGACTGTTTGACTGTTTGACTGTTTGACTGTTTGACTGTTTGACTGTTTGACTGTTTGACTGTTTGACTGTTTGACTGTTTGACTGTTTGACTGTTTGACTGTTTGACTGTTTGACTGTTTGAAATTCAAAAAACTAACTATCGTTAGTTTTTTGAATTTCAAACATAACCAGCTCTGCGTAGTCTCCTCCCGCTTTATTAGTGTAAAATCTACACCCCAAATTATTTCAAAGCGGGATACGTTGGGGCGATTGGAAAACTGCGTTTTCCAAACGGATGTTGAATCGAAGTCATTATTTCCCTTGCTCAAAAAACATTTCCTAGTATCTTCAATCTTTGCTCCATCTTCATTGGACCTAACTCCTTAAACCATAATCTCCTCTTTGGGGAGGAATGGGTTGAAACCCATTCCTATTGATGGAATATCTAAAACTTCAGCATTTTCTAATTCCCATTTATTAACATGATTCTTTGGGATCTCGTATACGAATCCGGCTGAAGCCGGCTATGATTGATTTGCCTGCGGTGAAATTCCACTCATTACTTTATGCTCTTTAATTGACAGATAAATTTTCCAATAATTCTTTTGAATTCTGCATTAATAGAATCGTTACGATTTATAACCAAAAAATCTGTTCTATTATCTATAATCTATAATCTTCTCTTTGTGGTCCTTCGTGCCTTAGAGCCTTTGTGGCTATCTTCTTCACATTATTCTTTGGAAACGAATCTACCGCTGGCCTTATCAAACTTCAAACACACCAAAAAAAAAGTCCTGCACTTCTGCAGGACTTTTCTGTTTTTCGTTTTGAAATAGATTTATCAGAAAGTACAATTTAATTTTTTTTGAAAAATAGCCGGTTGAAGGCGCCAACCGGCTATTTATAATCCCATGAACATATCCAAAACTAACTTACTAAAATATAAAATGAAAAGACGAATTTCAAATTGCTGGGGGGTAAGTTCCAGGAAAATTTGTTAATAGGTGCCCCTTGTTTGGTGCAAAGAGCACCCTATTAACAAATTATAATCCCATGAACATATCCGAATTTTACGGTCGCCGATACGTTTACCGGCATTCTGATTGTATTTCTTCCCTTTGTTAAACAATCACAGTACAAGTATCCGACGATTTGAAAGCCCCTACAAGTACAAAAAAATGGCCTTGTCATATATTGTTTTTTTATATATATCCATATATACTAACTAAACAGCTGTAAATCAGGTCTATAATTTTAAGATCACCCATAAAGTGTTTAAAATATTTCTTTAAAAATTTAATTATTGGGTGAAAACCTCTAAAATTTTAACTAAAAAATTTTAAAACGGACTTAAAACATCCGGATTTAAGAGAAAAGTAGTGTCTGTTAGGGTATGTAAAAAGGCAAGGAGGCTTTTCTTCTGGCGGCTGTTCAGACCTAAGGGTCGGATAAACCCATCTTTGTTTTCTACAAAATGGCCACCGCTGTTATAATGCTCAATCACTTCCTCCAAAGTTTTAAAACGTCCATCATGCATATAGGGCGCCGTAAGTACAATATTGTAAAGACTGGGAGCTTTAAATTTCCCATTGTCGATTCTCAATCCGGTAACCACTCCCCGGCCTTTATCGGAAAATCCATCTAAAGATGTTACAGAATCTATCCCATTATTGAAAAAATCATTGGCATGCATCAAGGGTGCAGCGTGACAATGAAAACATTCTGCATCGGGTATTAATAAATCAGTATTAAAGTACAAGTCATTACCTTCCTGTTGATCGGAGTTAAAAAACACCTCCCCTCTCAACTGCCTCTGAAAAAGTGATTGTCCACCGGTAAGTAGAATCCTTTCATATTGTGCAATGGCTTTTGTTGCCAATTCTTTGGTGATTTCTTTCTTTCCACAAATCCCAAAAGCTTTGCGGAACATTTCAGGGTAATCCTTATGTCTTTGCAATTTTTTTTCAACATTGGGCCAATCTTCATGCAATTCTATAGGATTCTGAACGGGCTCTATGGCCTGACTTTCCAAAGTACCCACTCTCCCATCCCAGAACAAACCTTTGACGAAATAAGCCGAATTAAGAACCGTCATAGAACTTCGAGTGCCAATCGTTCCGCCAACACCTGGACTTACGGAAAGATTATCCGTAAAAGCTTTACGGGGGTCATGGCAACTTGCGCAAGACAAAGTACTGTCCAAAGAAAGGATGGGATCAAAAAACAAATGTCTGCCCAATTGAACACCATCTAATGTAAGCGGGTTGTCGGGGGTTTCAGGCAATGGCGGTAGTCCTTTGGGTATTTGCAAAGGATAATCAATAGGATTATAGGGTATGTGTTTTAAATCATTTTCGGATTCGCCCTCATTTCCCTCACATCCAATCAAGAGAAATAAGCTAAAGATCCAATACCAAGTTAAAATTGATTTCATCCAAGTGAATTATTCAATTCTAAAGGCATCTTTAAATCTATTCATAAAAGCATCCATCACTGTACTCTTATTGTGAATTTGCGGATTGCTTGCAATATCCATTCCTTGAAGGCTATCTGCAAAGAGCAATTTATGGTTTACGTGCAAAATGATTTTTGTCGTTTTATCTTTTTCGATTAGAATACTCTTTTTAAAAAGCAAAGGTTTCATGGCGTCGTCAAAACCAGAATGATAGGTAAAATTATATGCCTTGGTACCATCATTGTAAGACCCCTCCGTTTTTGAATAGATATAGGAGTTCCAACCGGCCCAATATCTGCTTCCTTCGCCCAATGGATGTGTTGGCAGATATTCCACAGGTTTGGTTTTGTTTTGTGTTTCTGTCAATCCGAGATTAAATGCCAATGAATCGTATGTAGCCGCAGGTATACCTTCAAACCTAAGGATCAGTCCCTCAGAAGCCTTTGTTTCGGAAACATGATGTTCAGAAATGGAAACATATTCGACTTCTGATAGTGCTTGTTTTAATCCTTCATGGTACAGCGCCAGCTTGCTCAGAAAAAATTCGGACTTGGTAAATAATATATTTCCTCTGTTAAAATAGTCATAGGATTGGCCTTTGACCCAATAGAAATTCTCGTATTCACCCTTAAATGCAATTTCAAGACTTCCGGTACCTTCAACGACGGGTAAATTGTCATCGCAGGCATGGTAAACAAAAGCAAGGGCGAGTATAAAAATCAACTGTATACTTTTTTTCATCTTTCGTGTTTATTTATATAATACGTTTAATCGCCTTAAATGATATTCTAATCGCAAATTTTTTCGGAAATAGTTGAAATGAAATATCTCAAAATAGTAATAAGCAAACATTAAAAATCCATAATGCTCAAAACAGGTTTGGTATGACCATCCATTTCCTAATGTTTTCAGACTAATTTAACTCAATTAACATTAATTTACGCATAAAGGTTCCGTCTGTTGGATTTTACTTGTTGTTCTTTTTTTTCTCAAGCAAATAATTTTGAATGACCTTCTTAACCTGATATGAAAACTCCTTATCCAAAATCCAACTGAAATAATTTTGTTCCTTTTCCCAAACTTCGTCAAAAGTTTGGTTGACATATTTTCCAAAATTGAATACAATTTCAGATTTTTCATTCAATTTCAGCCTTTGAGTGGCATCAATGGTACCCAGATCATTGGTAAAATCATTCAAAGCCTTGATATCATTTCGAACGGGCGTTTGCACGAGCTCTCCGTCTTCATTTACAAAATCGACATTTTTGTAACGCTCCAATTGTCCAAAAAGGACGTCCACAGTTGCGCGGGTATCTGCCAATGCATCATGAGCATTGGTGAGATCTTTACCACAATAAAACTGATAAGCGGCTTTGAGGGTACGGGGCTCCATTTTGTAAAAAATCCTTTGAACATCGATCATTTGCCGTTTATCCAGTTGAAGATCAAAGCCATATCTGTAAAATTCTTCAGCGAGCAAGGGTATATCAAAACGCAGACTGTTGTATCCGGCTAAATCTGCATCGCCTATAAAATCAAACAACTCTTGCGCCAATTCTTTAAAACTAGGTTTATTGGCCACTTCTTTGGGTCCGATACCATGCACTTTAAAGGCTTCATCCGGTATAGGAATCCCGGGATTTACGATTTGGTTAAATTCTATGGGTTCGCCTTCATTTTTCCTGTATTTTATCATTGCGATCTGTAATATCCGGTCCCGGATGACGTGCACGCCCGTGGTTTCAAGATCGAGAAAAATCAGGTCCCGCTTCAATTGAAATGGATTCATGATAGTTGGTTTTGTTCAGCAAAGCCTATGAAACTTATGAATGGGCTTGCCTATTAATAAGTAAAGTTCTTCCGCGGCAAAAGTACAATAAATCATGGGCTGACTCCAGTGATTCCGTTATGCCAATTTCAGTGATTTCTTACCTTTGCAACCCGGTATTAAGGAATATCGGGTTTTTGATTGCAAATTGTTGCGGAAGCGGTAAAATGTTTTGGGGTCCTGTTGGACATCCTTGGTTTCCCGCTGATCGCACAGATCAAGCGCAGATTAAATATTAAAACAAACACCCATTCGGAATTCCACACGCACACCCACACCCACACCCATGCCGGATTCCGGGTGCTTAGCTCAGTTGGTTCAGAGCGCCGCCTTGACAGGGCGGAGGTCGGCAGTTCGAGCCTGCCAGCACCCACAATGCGGAAGATGACTGTTTGACGGGAATGGGTTGAAACCCATCCCTAATTATTGTTGCGGATTCAATTTATGTGCTTTTGGTTTAGGTTTTCACATTAAAATTATCAAGGATTTAATCTATGAATCCGGCTGAAGCCGGCATTAGTTTGTGAAATCGCGTTTTATTTCGCTCATAAAAAATTAACGCCGAGATATGGCAGGTTTGACTGTTTGACTGTTTGATTTGCCTTTTTGCCTGTTTGCCTGTTTGCCTTTTTGCCTGTTTGCCTTTTTCCCTTTTTTCCTGTTTGTTTTGTTGAAATTCAAAAAACTAACTATCGTTAGTTTTTTGAATTTCAAATAATATTAGTGACCCAGCTCTGCGTAGTCTATTCCCGCTTTCATTAGCCAACTTCGTAATAAAATATTTTTTCAAAGCGGGATACGCTGGGGCAATAGGAAAACTCCGTTTTCCAAACGGATGTTGAATCGAAGTCATTATTTCCCTTGCTCAAAAAACATTTCCTAATATCTTCAATCTTTGCTCCATCTTCATTAGACCTAACTCCTTAAACCATAATCTCCTCTTTGGGGAGGAATGGGTTGAAACCCATTCCTATTGATGGAATATTTAAAACTTCAGCATTTTCTAATTCCCATTTATTAATATGATTCTTTGGGATCTCGTATACGAATCCGGCTGAAGCCGGCTGTGTTTGGATTGCCCACGGTACAAGAGCACTCATTACTTTCCACATTATTTATATTAGAATTATCCCGATCGTGATTCTGATATTCGCTTCAACAGAATAGTTGCGATTTATTCCTGTTCATCATTAATCCTCCCGACATGATCGTCAAATTCTTATGAAGTAATTTCTTCTTGTCGTAGCTCCTTAATCCATACTCTATAATCCTTACTCCATAATCTTTACTCCATAATCCATACTCTATTATCCTTACTCTATTGTTTCATAAATATTTTCTTCCAATGTTGTTTCCCATCACTCAATTCCAGCACATACGTACCTGTTTTTAAACTACTGATATCCAGTTGAAATTCTTGTTTACTTACAGATTCTATTTTTCCAGTCAGGGCTATTTGCGATTGTATATTTAAGATCTTCCATTGATTAAATTTCATACTGGCCGTAAATCGAAGGTATTTGCTGACCGGGTGCGGAAAAATTTCAATGTGATGTGGCGTTTGATTTGGGTTACCTGTGGCCGGTATGACTACAGTTACAGGATCCGAGAGTTCACTATGACAACCATTTGAATCAACTACCTCAACGCGATATTCTCCATCAGCGCCGTTGGCCCACCAATATGGAGCGGTGCTTGAACCTGTAAAATTACCCAAATGAAACCAACGGTAACTACTATATCCTGCATCCGAATATACCGAGTCTCTGCTCACTCTTAAACTTGGTTTAGGAGGTTTTGGAAATACGATCACATCGATTTGTTCGGATCTTTCAGCAATGCACCCGAAGCTGTCGATGTAATCAACCCGATAAGTTCCAGCTTTAAAAATCCAAAGTCTTTTGTCTTTTATGGGTAGTTCAATTCCATCCAAATACCATCTGTACTCAAATACATTTCTGGCATCGCAAGCTATCAAAACCGTTGAATCACCCTCACAAAAACTGTTGCGGAAAGGTGGCGTGATGCAAGCTGTGTCTTTTATTTTATCAAATACTTCAAAACTCGATGAAGACAAACAATTGCCTATGGTGACGGCGACATTGTATTTTCCAGGAGCTAAATTTTCCAATGTAGCGCTAGTATCTCCGGTTGACCAAAGAAACCTTGCGTCTGGATTTGAACTGACATTGGTGGATACTCTGGCATCATTAATTCCAGCACAGCTGATACCTTCAACATTTAAAAGAATCCTGAGAGAACAGGTATCAGAAATCTGGTAAATGGCACTTGCACTGGCATCTGCGAAATAGAGATTACCTTCTGCATCTTCACCAAATGTGGTGATCGAATTATTGGAATGATCGTAGACCAGAGTATTGACCGCAGTATTTCCGGCTCTGCGTTCGAGGGTCCATATTTTTCCGCTGCAATAATCCCCGTAAATATATTTTCCAAAGAGTCCGGGATATTTTGAACCTCTGTACACATAACCACCTGTTACCGAACAACCGTTAATATTTTCATCACTCAAATATTCATGAATGGGAAAAGTATAATTGGCTTTTGCTTCGCAACCTGTGGTATTAAAATTCGCATTGCCTTCATAACATCTCCAGCCATAATTTTTTCCTCCGGGATCATTAGCTGCCTCAAAATCAATTTCTTCCCAGTTTCCTTGTCCCACATCTCCAATCCAAAGATCCCCAGTCATTCGGTCGAAACTAAATCGCCATGGATTTCGCAGTCCCATGCTCCATATTTCAGGAGCATAAGAAGTATTTCCTACAAAAGGGTTCGAGCTTGGAATTTTATAAGTAGGGCTCGTATTGACATCAATGCGCAACATTTTACCCAATAAAGCCATTTTTGTCTGGGAATTATTTTGAGGATCATTTGCACTCCCACCATCACCCATACCTATATACAAATAACCATCAGGCCCGAATTTGATACAACCTCCGTTGTGATTAGAGAATGGTTGCACGATTGTCAAAAGTATCCTTCCAGATGTAGAATCTATCCGATTTGAATCAGCAGTGATTTTGTACTCTTCAATGACGGTCTTAGTTTGGGTAGCACGATCCGTATAATTTACATAAAGCAAACCATTGGTTTTAAAATCCGGATGGAAGGCCATACCTAACAATCCCTGTTCGCCTCCTGTTGCCCTTACTTTTGCAGTAATATCAAGAAAAGGTGTCGTTGTCAAAGCATTATTCCGGATGATGCGGATACGTCCAACTTTTTCAATTACGAAGATCCGGTCATCGCCGCAATGTCCAATGTCGACCGGAATAGAAACGCCGGTAATCCAGCGATTAATTTTAATGCCGCTTTGCCCTGCTAAAAAATGGTTGGCTCCTAATACCAACAATGTTGCTAAAATAAAATTTCTCATATGTTATTCAATTTAATCGTTTACGACAACTCTGAATCGGTTGGTGTGTCCCTCTTCATTCATAAGCACGAGGTAATAAAAACCATTTACCAGAAACTTGTTATATATTCTTTGTTCGCCTCTTTGAAAACTAACGAACGTTTGTTTATCGATCAAATGACCCAGACTATTATAAACCTGAAGGTGTACGAGCCCTTGATGTTCCAAATTTTGTATATAAAGCCCTGATTTTTTGGATGAGGGGTTTGGAAATACTTTGAAATATTGTCCACTGGTTTGATTTCTGACAGTCTCATAGGTCGATGTTACCATCTGCACAAAGACCGTGAATACTTTGATACAGCCTTCCACATCCGTAGCAAACAAAGTATAGGGTCCGGCTCTGAGATTGGTAATACTAGAAGTGCGGGCACCATTACTCCACAAATAATTATAGGGACCTTTCCCCCCGCCCAAAGTAATGCTAATGGCTCCGGTACCGTTTCCATTGTCTTTTAAGATCACACTGTCCCTGATAAAAATTTCCGGCCACCAGTTTAGTTGAAGTCTGATGATGCTGTCGCAGCCATTCTCTGCTGCACCATCGATTTCAACATCGTAATTTCCCGGTTCTAAAAATGTTTGATTTCTAAAAGTATAAGCAAGTCCGAAACAAACAGTGTCCTGGAATATTCCGAACGATCTTGGTTTAGAAAACACTTCCACACAATCAGTATCCGTGCAGCCATTAAATCCGGTCACTGTCAGGCAATAATTTCCCCCGGAGTCAATCAACAAATAGGCTAGATTACTTGAATCACTCCAGGAATAATTGAAAAAACTTTGCGCAACACTAAGGGTATCCAGATTTCCTACGCAAATACTATCTGGTCGCAAGATTTGAACTGTAGGAGCCACAGATAATTCAACATCAAAGCAATTCGAACCCGTACAATTATTTTCATCACTGACAGTAATGCAATAAGTTCCGGGTGCATCAATAATTACTTTCCTGCTAGTGTCGCCTGTAGACCACACATATTTGTGATAATTGCCGGCATCCAATTGTGTAGACTGGCCTTCACAAACAAATAGAAAACCGGATGGAATCGGCATAAGGCCTTCTCTAAATGTAATTTTAATTTCGTCTTTATTTGCACAAAAGCCATTGCTGACTTCGTGTATAAAAGTATAGGTCCCGAATTCGCTGACCGTCACAGAAGTCATCGAATTTGTTGAATCAGAAAAGATGCTAGTTCCTGGTCCGGATACAAATTTCCAAACTCCACTTGTATAACTTCCAAAGCTGTTCAACGTTGTCGTGTAACCGCAAATATTTTGATCTAAACCTGCAGACACCAAAGGTCTTTGACGGAAAATCAAGGGTTGAATATTTGAAATACTCAAACAGGGATGGTTAAAATTGATGCCTCCCATATTGTTTTTTCGTCCAACTACGCGGGCAACGTGATACCAAACATTAAATCGGAATCTCGCCGGATCAAAAGGAAATATACCATTTACATTGTTTTTAATAATTGAAGTTGTTGGATTTATTAAATCTGTAAAAATGATATAAGTTGAGAGATCGTTTGGATCCTGGACTTCGGTCCCAATAAATTTTACGGTAAAACTTTGCCCTTCGCAAATCTGCAATGTATCCATGGGCATGGCTCCTGCCTGAGACAGGCAACCGCAATTTTCAAATCCTTTAAATACAATTATACATTTATTGCTGTCGCTAATCTCAAATTCATAAGAGGATTTGCATAAAAGAATATCTGAAATAAAATTTCCGGTAATGGAGTCTATTTTACCACGGCCCTTACTAACAGTATACGGTTTAATTCCTCCTTCGATATCAAAAGAAACTACAAATGCAGAATCGCTTGCAATTTTTTGGATGTCTACATTTCTTATAAACATTTGTGGATTGACATTCAGCGTAATCAAACTAAATGATGTTGTGTCGCAAAAATTGACTGCCCTTACTTTCAATTGGTAAGTACCTGGATTCAGATCTTTGAGGATGGTAAAACTATCTGATGTAGAGGCCATCAGAGAATCATTTAAATACCACATATATGATTCTGCTCCCGGGATAGTATATATGGAATATACATGCTCGTCATTGCCGGGACAAATCAAGAGGTCTCCCGTGATGGCAGCAGGTTCATTTAATTCGAAATTGTTAAATCCTTTTCGAATTTTGATCACATAACTGCAATTATCTCCGTGGCATCCATTCAAAGCCAGTTGATATTTGTTTCCCACAATAAATTCACCAAATTCAATGAGTATGGGACCTTCTTTACATTCGCTTTTACAAATGAGGATACTATCTGGTCTCGCTCCGCAAGATTGCCATAAGGCTGCCTGCATTCCTCTGTAGAAAATTCCATTATCTTCTACACCTGAACAATTGATAGGTAATATCTCGATGATAATACTGTCTGTAGGTGCTACAAATGACAACCACCTTGGATTGTAAACCGGATGCATTGTATCGCAAAGAAAATAATGAAGACTCGTATCAATCACTCCCAATGAACCGCAATAATTGTGTAATTCGATGGTGCTGCAAAATCCCAAAGCTTCCTTGCACTCATTTCCTGCCAGCGGTTTGTCACATTCCAAGGCATTAAAGACAACAACTCTGAAAGTATCGATTAAAATTTCAAAATCATTGATCTCAGGATTAGTTATACGTCCACTATAATAAGCTTCATCCTTGGAAGATGCCTGTATAATTTCAAAAGTATTCTGATTGCTGATGAAGACAACGCTGGTATCCTTAAACCATTTATAGTTATTGTCATTTAATGTTGGATCTGCAAATGTCTGCACGGTATAATTCGTTCCTGCATCAACAAAAATGATGGAATCAATATCAATTGGATCCTGAGGATTAAATGAATAATAATACCGTCTGGGTAATTTCTTTAATGGAATGAGATCTTCGAAAGTAAATTTGTTGCCAAAAATGACCAGCCCAAATGGAAATGAATTGCCCCAAGTGGTTAAACCACTGAAGTCAGGAATATCTGAAAACCGATTGTTTTCAATGCGCATGCTAAAAAGCGGAGCACTCGTGAGGTCAGGCACCCTTCCTGTAAAATCATTATTATAAACCCAAAAGTGATTCATTTGAGTGAATCCTGAAAACGATGCGGGTAATATTCCAGTGAATAAATTAAATTGCAAGTACAACTCGCGCAGGGCAGTTAATTGACTCCATGCCTGCGGTATTTCACCACTCAACATATTCTGACTTATATCGAGCACGGACAATTTATTTAAAGCCGATAGTGAAGCAGGGACGCTTCCAGTGAGTTGATTCTTACTTAAATTGAGCGTGACAAGGTTTGACAATATTCCAAGTTCTTCCGGAATACTTCCTGTGAGTTGGTTATTAGCCAAAGAAATATTTTTTAAGCTAATGCATTGAGATAATTCTTTAGGAATCGTTCCTGTCAAAGCATTATCTTCCAAAACCAAATCCTCCAATTTCGTCAATTGTCCTAATTCTGGAGGTATTGGTCCGGTGAGCTCATTGCCAAATAAATAAAAAATGCGGAGATCAGATAACATTCCGAGCTCAGGAAGTAAGATCCCATTTACATTATTATTGATGAGCACGAGGCTTTGAACGCAACCACTTGGATTGAGTAAAACTCCAGACCATTCGTTCATCGGTTTGTTGAGATTCCATGGTGTGGTCCAGCTCAAACCATTGGTTGCATAATAAAACTGCACGAGTATCGTAGAATCCGAAAAACGAGAGCAGGACCCCGAATAATTTTGAGGTGATTCAATACACCTAGATTCCGGTCGTAAGTCTAAAAATGCTAATATTAAAGCTACATAGAACAGCATCTGCTTTTGGTTTTGAACTGCGAAAATTGGAGCATCGTTTTGTCTTGATGAATAAACATCAATGTTTCAGTAAATATAACTGAAATAGCAGAATTCTACCAAATGAAAAATGGAAATTTAAGCAAAAGCCTTAATACTCCATGGATTGCAAAAGGAAATGCCATATGAAAAAGCAATGATATTAAAAATTAATCTAATGCGTAAAATATTTTAATGCAATAAAATACATATGTAGCTTGGCTTTAATTCTGAGTATTATAAGTTCACTTGCGGTTGGAAAAAGAAATCTCCTAAAAAATGCAGGATTGGAGCATTTGTCTGAAGCAGGATTTTCAAAATTAAAGAATTAACAGAATAAGGAAACACATGTTTCTAGGCCTATACCAATTCTGAAAATTTATAAATTCTGCAAATCCTGATTCTGAATAAAGGGATTTTGTCTGACGCAGGATTTTCAAAATTAAAGAATTAACAGAATGAGGAAACACATGTTTCTAGCCCCATACCAATTCTGAAAATTCATAAATTCTGAAAATTCTGATTCTGAATAAAGGGATTTTGTCTGAAGCAGGATTTTCAAAATTAAAGAATTAACAGAATGAGGAAACACATGTTTCTAGGCCTATACCAATTCTGAAAATTCATAAATTCTGCAAATTCTGATTCTGACTAAAGGGATTTTGTCTGAAGCAGGATTTTCAAAATTAAAGAATTAACAGAATAAGGAAACACATGTTTCTAGCCCCATACCAATTCTGAAAATTTATAAATTCTGCAAATCCTGATTCTGACTAAAGGGTTCTTGTCTGAAGCAGGATTTTCAAAATTGAAGAATTAACAGAATGAGGAAACACATGCTTCTAGCCCCACACCAATTCTGCAAATTCATAAATTCTGCAAATTCTGATTCTGACTAAAGATTTCTTGTCTGAAGCAGGATTTTCAAAATTAAAGAATTAACAGAATGAGGAAACACATGTTTCTAGCCCCATACCAATTCTGAAAATTCATAAATTCTGCAAATTCTGATTCTGACTAAAGAGTTCTTGTCTGAAGCTGGATTTTCAAAATTAAAAAATTAACAGAATGAGTAAACACATGTTTCTAGCCCCATACCAATTCTGAAAATTCATAAATTCTGCAAATTCTCATTCTGACTAAAGATTTCTTGTCTGAAGCAGGATTTTCAAATGAATTAACAGAATGAGGGAAACACATGTTTCTGGCCCCATACCAATTCTGCAAATTCATAAATTCTGCAAATCCTGATTCTGACTAAAGGGTTCTTGTCTGAAGCAGGATTTTCAAAATTAAAGAATTAACAGAATGAGGAAACACATGCTTCTAGCCCCACACCAATTCTGCAAATTCATAAATTCTGCAAATTCTGATTCTGACTAAAGATTTCTTGTCTGAAGCAGGATTTTCAAAATAAAGAATTAACAGAATGAGACACGTTTCTAGCCCCATACCAATTCTGAAAATTCATAAATTCTGCAAATTCTGATTCTGAATAAAGATTTCTTGTCTGAAGCAGGATTTTCAAAATTAAAAATTAACAGATGAGGAGACACATGCTTCTAGCCCCACACCAATTCTGCAAATTCATAAATTCTGCAAATTCTGATTCTGACTAAAGATTTCTTGTCTGAAGCAGGATTTTCAAAATTGAAGAATTAACAGAATGAGGAAACACATGTTTCTGGCCCCATACCAATTCTGCAAATTCATAAATTCTGCAAATCCTGATTCTGACTAAAGGGTTCTTGTCTGAAGCAGGATTTATATGTTGTGGGATTCAGATTTATCTTGTTTAGGGAAATATTTAGGGTTAAATAGAAGCTTGTATTCAAGGCTTAGTCCACCGAAATTTATCAAAAGTCCAAGAGGGTAATCGTAGGCAACAGTATAGTTTTTAGCCTGGACAATATGAACATTTTCAAGATTGGCGACAACTTTATTTTCAATCACAAAATCCGCGCGTCTTGTACCAACTTCAAAATTTTCATAAAACACTATTTGCTCTTGTTCTCTTTGAAAATTTAGGCCTAATCGATCTAATTCAATAGCAAGGCATCTTTGGTAAATAACTTCCTGAAATCCAGGTCCCATGGTATTATGCACTTTCATGGCACAACCTATTATTTTAAATGTTAATTCATCTTTTTCCATTAAGTAAATCTAGGATTTAATCTACCAGCCACCATGTAAAAACGAAAATTTTTATAGTTAATTTTAAAATTCAAGGCCTGTAATCGTTGTTTGATTCAAGATTTTTAGAATTGGATGCACATGTTTCTAGCCCCATACCAATTCTGAAAATTCATAAATTCTGAAAATTCTGATTCTGACTAAAGGGTTCTTGTCTCAAGCAGGATTTTCAAAATTAAAGAATTAACAGAATAAGGAAACACATGTTTCTAGGCCTATACCAATTCTGAAAATTTATAAATTCTGCAAATCCTGATTCTGAATAAAGGGATTTTGTCTGACGGATTTTCAAAATTAAAGAATTAACAGAATGAGGAAACACATGTTTCTAGCCCCATACCAATTCTGAAAATTCATAAATTCTGCAAATTCTGATTCAGAATAAAGGGATTTTGTCTCAAGCAGGATTTTCAAAATTAAAGAATTAACAGAATGAGGAAACACATGTTTCTAACTCCATACCAATTCTGAAAATTCATAAATTCTGCAAATTCTGATTCTGACTAAAGATTTCTTATCTGAAGCAGGATTTTCAAAATTAAAGAATTAACAGAATGAGGAAACACATGTTTTTAGGCCCACACCAATTCTGAAAATTCATAAATTCTGCAAATTCTGATTCTGAATAAAGATTCCTTGTCTGAAGCAGGATTTTCAAAATTAAAGAATTAACAGAATGAGGAAACACATGTTTCTAGCCCCACACCAATTCTGAAAATTTATAAATTCTGCAAATCCTGATTCTGACTAAAGGGTTCTTGTCTGAAGCAGGATTTTCAAAATTAAAGAATTAACAGAATGAGGAAACACATGTTTCTGGCCCCACACCAATTCTGAAAATTTATAAATTCTGATAGTAGTAGGGTCACCAAATATTTACTTCCGGTTGAAGTGTAATTCCAAAAATCTGGAAGACTGAATCAATGACTTGTTGTGAAAAATAAAGAATCTCCTGACCGGTTGCGTCACCGCAATTGACAATTACGAGAGCTTGTTTTTCGTAACAAGCTACATTGCCAATGCGCTTGCCTTTCCAACCACAATACTCGATCAGCCAACCCGATGCGATTTTGTAAGTACCATCAGGCAAATGATAAGCCGGCATTTGTGGGAATCTACTTTTAAGTTCATGGTGTTGATCTTCCGGAATATTTACATTTTTAAAAAAACTACCGGCGTTGCCAATTTCGTTTGGGTCTGGCAATTTACTTCTCCTGATCTGTATTACTGCTTCACTTATCTGACGAATGTTAGGATAACTAATATTTTTTTGTAGTAATACTTCTTTAATAATTCCGTATTCAAGATTTAATTGATGCTTTTTACTCAATCTTAAAATGACGTGGGTAATGATAAATTTATTCTTCAAGCTGTTTTTGAAAATACTGTCGCGATATCCCATTAAACACTCAGCTCGGTTCAGTTTTTTAAAAGTCGACGATTCCAGATCAAATCCTTCTATCCACTCCAAAACATCTTTGATCTCCACACCATAAGCTCCTATATTTTGAACGGGGGCTGCCCCTACTGTTCCAGGTATTAAACTTAGATTTTCAATGCCTCCGTAGTTATGATCGAGAGCCCACATGACTGTTGCATGCCAGTTTTGACCAGCTCCAATTCTGACCAGGACATCCTCTTCGTTTTCTACTAAAACTTCCAGGCCATTCATTTCAACTTTAATTATTGGATCTATGATGTCTTTTGTAAATAAAATATTTGTTCCGCCTCCTAAGATTTTAGTTTGTCTAATATCAGATAAATGCTCTAAAAGTTCAAGGGAATGGAGGTGAATGACATGATGTGCCTGGACTTCTATGCCAAAGCTGTTATATGGTTTTAAGGATATCAAAGTCTATTAATATTGAGCATGTAATAATACGTACTAAACGAACAAAATCCAATAGTATAAAATGAGCTAATACAATGAAGATAAAATCTATGAAATCTAAATTAATTTACACCTCCCCAGGTTCCATCTGCAATTCCACCAAAGTCTTATAAGTTCCTTTCTCTATTGCCAATAACTGTTCGTGCGTGCCGGATTCTACAATTCTTCCTTTATGCAAAACATATATGCAATCTGCTTCGCGAATCGTCGATAGGCGGTGAGCAATGATTAATGATGTCCGGTCATTCATAAGCTCGTCCAAAGCTTCTTTGACTAATCGTTCGCTTTCAGCATCCAATGCAGAAGTAGCTTCATCCAAGACCAAAATGGAAGGATTTTTAAGTATGGCCCGAGCAATAGCAATACGCTGTCTTTGGCCGCCACTGAGCTTAATTCCTCTTTCGCCAACTATAGTATCAAATTGGTCAGGGAAAGACTGAATGAACTCAAGTGAATGTGATTTTTGTGCTGCTGCAAAAAGTTCCTCTTCCGAGGCATCTGGTTTTCCATAGAGAATATTCTCGCGGATGCTTCCGCCGAAAAGTAAAATTTCCTGTGGAACGATGGCAATATTTTTTCGGTAATCTGTAAGATTGTAATTACTTACTACTTGGTCGTCTACTTCAATTTTACCTTGCCCCGGTTGATAAAATCGCATCAGCAATTGTACCAGCGTTGATTTTCCTGCTCCGCTGGCTCCTACAAAAGCAACGCGTTTACCGCGAGGGATCTCAAAGTTGATGTGTTTAAGAACTTCAATTTCACTTCGTGATGGATAAGCAAAGGAAACGTCTTTAAATGCTAGTTTTCCTTCAAACCTAAGGGAAGTTCGATTTTCAGTATTCAGTATGATCTCCTGATCGCGATCCAGGATGTCCTGGATGCGCTCTGTGGCACCAATGGAACCTGCCAAAGCAGTATACAAATTTCCTATACCTGCAATCGCTCCACCAATGATCCCCGTATAAATGATAAATGAAAAAAGATCTCCAATTTGCATCTCACCTGTCTCCACTAGCATAGCCCCTCTCCAGAGTATAAAAAAAAGTCCGCCAAATAAAACTGTTATGATGAAAATAAAAAACAAGCCTCTTTTTTTTGCATATAACATGGACAAGTTCAACATATTTAAGATGGAATGCGAATAACGCCTGACTTCAAAATCTTCGTTAGCAAATGCTTTTACGTTGTGAAATGATTGCAGACTTTCTTCGACGATGATGTTGGTAGCTGCCAATCCATCTTGTCTGGCTCTTGATAGTTTCCGAATGTATCTCCCGAAAAAAATACTGGCGATCACGATGACCGGAAAAGTCATTAGCATGGTGAGGGCTAAATGAGGGGTCATCCATGCAATGATGATGATCCCGCCTATCAATACCACCAATTGCCGGATCAGCTCTGCAAGGGTAATAGAAAAACTGGCCTGTAATTGTTCTACATCAGCAGTCAAACGACTTGTGAGTTCACCAATGCGATGGCTTTCAAAAAAGCCATTTCCTGAGTGATGATTTTTCATAAAGCGCTTTACGCAGGTCTGCCATCCCGTATTCACTCACATAAGCAAAAAAAGTTGTACGGTAATAGGAAAGAATTCCCTGAACGATCAGGATCAGTAAGAACACCCAGCCAAATTGAGGTAAACTCAAATTCCATTTTCCTTTGCCAATCGCTGTATTGGCCATTTCTCCAGCTGCTGCAGGAAAAATCATAAACAGACTGCTCCCGATGACCAGGAAGATCATACCAAAGACAAAATACCATTTATAGGGCTTTATGAACCGAAAAATGCGGTAGGAATTCAGAAGTAATTCTTTGCTGATCTTCGTTTTTGATGTTTCCATAAGGAATGAAAACATCAAATCTGGGAAAGAAGTTTAGAGAAGTGCAGAGTGGAGTATGGAGTATAGATTATAGATTATGTAGTATGGAGTATAGAGTATCGATTATAGAGTATGGATTATAGAGATTATTGATTATGGAGTATGGAGTATAGATTATGGAGTGTCAATGCCTAAATAGGGTTGACCGTTTTGTGTAACTTTTTACTCGAATTATTTGCAGAGAATACATCAAGATTCTGAGGTGTTTTTTGCTCAAAATATATGGGGTTCGATACCCCATATATTTTGTTATTTGCATCAAATGACTCTTTCATCCTCGGTGTTTTTGCAATTGTAAAGTTATATCCAAATTTTCAAATTCAACAGGACTTAATCTTTGTAACTCTTTATGAGGTTTTTCTAAGTTATAAAGTTGTACACTTCGGTCAACCTCTATAGTCAATTGATGATAATTTTTAATATCCCTGTGTATCAAATAGTTATTCTTTATGATTCCATTAATCCTTTCAGCTTTACCATTTTCCCAAGCATATTCACACATACTGTTTCTGATTTCATATTTTGCGGTAAGCTCTAAAAAAGGATTTTGCATAGTATTGTCCACCACCATCGGAATGGAATATTAATTCGCTCATCTTTTGTTTGGCTCGCAACTTTATAGCCATTTTTAAGGCTGGCATTGTGGTACAAATGGTCGTTAAATTATCCGACACGTTATGCCCAACAATTCGTCTAGAATAAGCATCAAGGATAAAAGTTAAATAATAAAACCTATTGTTTAATTCAAAATAGGTTATGTCGCTTTGCCAGACTTGATCAACTCGATTGATTTGGAGATCTATAAGCAAATTGTCAAATCGTATAACCCCTGTGTTGTCTGTTGTTCTTGGCCTAAATACTTTCTTAAGGGACATCAAACTATTTTCTTTACAAAAGGCTTCAAAACGGTCCCTGCCCATGGATTCTGGCCGAATTTTATAAAACAGATCACGCACTCCCATCGTAGGGTGATCTTCACGAATTTGGTGTATGAGCCACAGAAGTTGTGCTTCTATTTCTAGATCCTGGTGATTCCTTTCTATTCTTTGATGAACAGATTGTTTGCTGATATTCATTACTCTGTACAACTTATTTAATGAGAATGGATATCGCTTTCGCTCCTGTCTGAAGTAGCAGATTGTGCTGAAGAATATTTTTTTTAATATCAATCTTGTATGCTTCTTCTGCTAATTCAATCATCTTAGTTTGAAAGTCAATTAGGATCTGTTTTTGACCAATTACTCGTTCCAATTCTGCAACTTTTTGCTTAAGTTCTATTATTTTTTTAGTGTCGGAATTTGTTTCAACAATCATGCGAATTTGGCTTTTAGCTGCACCAAATTTACTCATCCATTTGTATACATTGGTAGGGCTAACCTCGTATTCCTTACAAATTTCACTGACTTTGCTCCTGCCTTGCTCTATCTCGAGAACCTTCGATCGTTTGAAACTTTCTGAAAAATGCCTCGCCATACGCTGCTCAATGCTCATTTTAAATTGCCTTCTAATTGTTGCCATTTTTATGTTTTTTAATGATAAAATATGGTCAACCTATATCAGGCACTGACATATATATAATAGAGTGTGGAGTATTAATGCTAAATGGGGTTGCCCGTTTTGTAATATTCAACTTCACGTTTTATTTTCTTTAAATCTTCTCAGATAAATTTTAAAGTGAAATCTCCTAAAAAAAACCGGTGTACCATTTTGCACATGGTACACCGGAAATTGTCATTAAATTTTAAACTATGTAAAACTTCTGATCTAAAATCAGTGTTCGCTTATAATTTTTGAAACAAGGCCTTAGACAATGGTTGATTTTCGTGATACAAATAAACAACATAAGTTCCTGGCTTCAGATTTGTTAAAGACATTGGGACTTTATTGTCACCTACTTCCAATTCAGCACGCGTTTTTAGTAAACTAACACCCGTTACATCGGAAACAACTAAAGTTACATTTACCTTATCACTGCTTTTAATTGAAACAATGATGTCATCTACTGCTGGGTTTGGACTCACATCGTAAATAACGATATCAAATTTATTTCCAATTCTTCCACCCACGGTGATTCTCTTGGAAACTTTGCACTCAACCCCATTTATTACATAATACAAAGTCACTGTGTAGGTACCTGCTTTAGCATAAGTATGTTTTACAGAAAAATCTGAAGAAGTGTTACCATCTCCAAGATCCCAGTAAAATTTATCTGGTTTGGCATTAAATCCAGCCTCAAGTTTAACGGTGAGTTGGTCGATTGTAAATTTAAAATCATAATTGCATGGATCATTTGGATCGGTTCTGCCGCCTACTTTGACTTCTTTTGTAATTTGGCATAATTTGCCATCTATCAAAACATAGAGTGTGACTTTATAAACACCTGCACGAGCGTAAGTGTGACTCGTTTCAGCATCAGTGCTTCCTGTACCGTCGCCAAAATCCCATTTCAGTTTATCTGCTTTTTTTCCTTTTAGATCAGCACGGAATTTTGCTGATAATTGATCAGTTGCAAATCCAAAATCAAGGCCCTCGCAAGGATCTGCATTTGTTCCTCGGCCAACATGAATCCATGTATTGAGGATGACCGTGCAAAATTCGCCGGTAATTTTTGTAACCACCAGATATTTTCCTTCCTTGGCATATACATGCCTTACTTCTACACCAGTACCCGTTGTTCCATCTCCAAAATCCCAGCTTACCTCTTTAATCGGAATTCCAGCAGAGGCCTTAAAAACATATCCATTGCCCGCTGTGGTATTTAAGGTAGCTGTACTGATATTTACTTTACCACAACATTCATTATTCCATGAAGTTGGAGGAGGTGGTGGTGGAGTGGAGTCCTTTACTTCTACCTTAAAGGTGTATAATTTTTTACAAGTTCCGTTTGTGATGATTAAATTCACCACATAAACTCCCGGAGCATTGTATTGATGTCTTAGGTCTTTACCGGTTCCGCTTGTTCCATCGCCAAAGTCCCAATGGTATTCAACCCTCTCGGTAGCAGCACTTGCGTGAAATTCAACCCAGCCGTCACCATGGACGATAAAATCGAATTTGCCATCACAAGGTTCTCCACCTGAAGTGTTTCTTGCACAAATGACAAAATCCAATTGAAATTTACCTTCCTGAGCAGGTGCTTTCTGAACTAAAGGTGCTGCCTGACAAGGGTCTGTTACACTTACCAGATAAGCTCCAATATTCGGGTTCAATTTGAATTCATGCTCGTAGTAGCCATCTGCGTTCGTTTGAAGGCGAACACCGCCGGAATTGGTTGCCGGGCTAGAAGTTATTGTTACAGCCCAGTCAGCCACTGGCTTTTTGTCGGTGTTGTAAACAAAACCGTAAATTTTAACAGATTGTGCCTCCAGACTAAACATAGAAAGGAGAAAAGCCACAACCATCATTAAAGAATGTCGCATAGAAATTTAAATTTTAAGGTTAGCTAAAAGAATCATTTTGTAAACAATTATATCATACGCTTTTGGCAAGTCGGAGGTTGCCAATGGTACCATATTTAACATATGCTACGTAAAAATACGACTATTTATATGATAATTGCCTAAATTTATTATAAACCAAATCCAGTGAATTGAATATCTGTTTCTTATTCATCTTGTTCAAAACAAATATGATACTGGATATATAAAGTTTCAAATTATGAGAAAAAAAAAGTCCGGACGAGCGTCCGGACTTAATAAACCAATCTCATGAAAAGGTATGAAAAGACGAAGCATCTTTAATCGACATTATCGTGGAGAAATGAGTTCTCTTCCCGTATTTCGGGCTTGTTATCTTCATCCATGTACATTCGTACTTTAGAAGAATTGAACTCTGAAGATGGACTAACCCAATCCAACTTCACATTCCTCCGCTCATAAGCCGGTATATTTTCAGTTTCACTTAAGTTTTTTGTATCCTGTAAGGGAGAAGTCATCACCGGAGTACGGCCCTTCCTTCCATTGACTGCATTCAAATCAAAATCTTTATCAGGAGCTTGTCCGAAAGGTCTTTCAAGCTGATGGTTTTGTGGAACCCAGTCGTTAGCTCTTTTTTCATCGGGTTGTTCTTCAAATTCAAACACATAAGGTTTGCTTTCCGTTTCCCCCTGAGTCATCATTTTTTCTAAATCTTCATCCAAGGCTACTTTAATAGCTACTTCGTCTGTACGAGCCTTATACCCTGAACCAAAACCAGTGGCAATCAAGGTAACGCTGATTTGATCATTAAGACTATCATCAACGCAAGAACCCCAGATCAGGTCCGTTTCGAATCCTGCTTCTTGTTGGATGTATTCGGTAATAACGCCAACTTCATCCATTGTGATCTCCGGATTGCGTCCGGTTGTAATATTTAATAAAATATGTTTAGCTCCACGAATGTCATTATCTTCAAGAAGTGGCGAATTCAAGGCATCTTCAATAACTTTTTTAGCGCGATCATCCCCGGCTGCAGCAGCTGAACCCATAATTGCAACCCCACTATCTTTCATCACAAAATTTACATCTTCAAAGTCGACATTTATATAACCGGGTACAGTTATGATCTCAGCAATTCCTTTTGCGGCAGTTGCCAGTACATTATCAGCATGTGAAAACGCACTTGACATAGGCAGATTGCCATAAATCTGACGTAATTTATCATTAGAAACTACGATCAATGCATCGACATTTTGTTTCAGTTGTTCAATTCCTTCGTGTGCATGTTTACCTCTGCGCGGGCCTTCGAAGGAAAAGGGCAAAGTCACTATGCCAACCGTGAGAATTCCCATTTCACGGGCAACTTTAGCGAGGATCGGACCAGCTCCGGTGCCAGTTCCACCACCCATACCTGCTGTGATAAACAACATTTTAGTATCGGCTTCTAAAAAATCCTGGAGATCTTCTGTTGATTCCATGCAGGCCTTTTTGCCCATTTCAGGGTTATTTCCGGCACCACGACCAACAGTTAAAAGCGGACCTAATTGAATTTTAGTTGGAACAGAGCTTAAATCAAGCGACTGCTCATCTGTATTGCAAACAGCAAAATCCACGCCCCGGATACCTAAATTATACATATGAGTCACTGCATTGGTCCCACCTCCTCCTACACCGATGACCTTTATGATGGAATTTTGACTCATATTATAAAATTCAATATCTGTTTGTGATGTAAAGATACGTATTTATATATTAGAAATAAAAATAAATTATGATTTTTTTTTATATATAAATAAAATAAATATTTCAGAACTCAGAATCTGCCCCTGGTCTAAAAAATCCAGTAAATCCTTCATAGACCCCATCTTTTAATTTTTTAAAAAGACCGGGACTTTTTTCCACTTCAGGGACAGCCCCTTCCAATTCATCTTCAGGATCCAGGTTCATGATATGGATCTGCTTTTTGGTTTCCGGAATATCCGGTAAACCGGGTGTTACTTTTTTCATTGATTCCAATAGGATTCCGATACCCGTTGCATAAGCCGGATTGAGCGCATCTGCATCCATATGTGCTATTTTTTGCTCAAGCGGTAATCCGATTCGAGTAGATAAACCCGTTTGGAACTCGGCCAATAATTCAATATCTTTAAGTTTAGAACCGCCTCCTGTCAATACCATTCCTGCAATCAGTTTATTCTCAAAACCGCTTCTGCGGATTTCCCACATGATGTACTCAAACAATTCTTCTACCCTAGATTGAATGATACGCGATAAATTCTTTTCGGAAATCTCTTTAGGTTCGCGACCCATTAAACCAGGTATTGTAATAATTCTATTGTCCACAATTTCATCTGCAACGGCAGATCCAAATCTCAACTTCAATTTTTCAGCTTGTTCGTGTATGACTGAACATCCGGCTTTGATATCTTTTGTGATGACATTGGAGCCTAAAGGAACCACCCCGGTATATCGCACAATACCATCTGCATAAATGCTTACTTCTGTAGTGCCACCTCCGATATCAATCAAAACAACCCCACCTTCTTTTTCATCCTTCGACAAAACTGCTTCTGCTGTTGCGGTGGGCTCCAATACAAAACCCGCAATTTGCAATTGTGCTTTTTCTACTGCACGTACCAGATTATCCAAGGCTTCTGTATTTGCAGTTATAATATGAAAATTACTTTCAAGCCTTGAGCCCGACATACCTATAGGATCGAGATATCCTTCCTTCTGATTATCGATATAAAATTCTTGAGGTACCACGTGCAAAATCTTATCGCCATGTGGCAAAGCAATTTTATGCATATTCTGAATGAGAATATCAATATCTTCTTGGCTGATCTCCACTTTTGGGTTATCGCGATACATCACTCCCTGATGATGTAAACTCTTTACATGTTCGCCTGCAATTCCAACAAAGACGGTATTTATTTCAAGCTTGCATCTCTTTTCTGCTAGATCAATGGCATCACAAATGGCTTTTGATGTCTTGTCGATATTACTCACGATGCCGCGATTAACACCTTCACAAGGTGCTACACCGTATCCCAACAATTCAACTTTGCCTAACAAATTTTTCTTTCCAGCAAAAGCACTGACTTTGTTTGAGCCTACATTGAGAGCTACGACCAATTCCGGATTTGGATTGAGACTCGTGTCCATTTCTTTAAATTTTATAATTGATTAAAAAATTTCAACTTTCCAATTTTTCCTTCTTTCCTACAATTTGCCCTTTGAACTTTAAATTAATGGTTTCATATACATTCCAACCTTGTCTTCCCATATTCTCCTGATAAAACAATTTTAATCTGTTCAATTTATCTTCTACTTCATCGGCACCACCCAATAATATTTTTTCACCTCCTATTTTAGGAATTAATGTAAAATCTCCATTTACATCCAGATCGATTTGTTCGATCAATGCATGCGCAAAGCTGTCTGCTTGTATAGCGGTAACAAGTTTCAACAAGCTTCCGTAAAACATTTCGCCTTTGGCATCCAATCGATCGCCAGAAACAGGATACCACAATCCTGTAGCCACGGGAACCCGTGACCCATATCTGGAAGAAACTGGAATTTTATATCCCATTTCATCGAGGTAATATTGACCTCCCTTTACGTCTACCACACGAACGACCGGTTGTCTTTGTTCCAATTGGATATGCAATTTGTTTTGAGGATCTATATAAAGGTCTGCTTTACGTACCAAAGCTTGATTTAATAAATACTTTTCAAGTTGATCAAGCTTTAATGCATAAATCCCGATTTTCCTAATATCTTTTTGATAGAAATCCAGCACCCATTTTTTAACATCCGCCACTTCCAACAAACCTCCTTTGCCACCCGTCTCAATTTTAATTTCCAAACCAACTGTTCTCTCAATTCTCTTACTCTTTACGGCATGGATCCATGAAATACCGATCCCTAATAGTATCAGCAAGTTAACGGAGATAAATATCAGTCCTTTGAGTCTTGAATTCATTTGTTGAAGCTTACAGTAGTTAGCATGTTATCATTTGCGCTTTATTCAATTTCGAGCGATCACTTTTATCAAATCTTCTATCATCAAATCAAGATCTCCGGCTCCTAAGGTCATCACAACATCAAGTTCCAGCCTTGACACAAGTTCCAATAACGTTTCCTTCCTACAAATCCACTTTAAAGGATGGTTGATCGTTTCAAACAATCGTTCAGAAGTAATGCCTGGTATGGGTTCCTCACGTGCGGGGTAAATTTCAACTAAAATAATCTGGTCCAAAGCTTCGAGTGCATAAGCAAATGCACTCATAAAATCGCGTGTACGCGAATACAGATGTGGTTGAAAAATTCCAGTTATCCGGCGTCCGGGATAAATATCCCTACAAGCCTGAATAACAGACCGCAATTCCTCAGGATGGTGAGCGTAATCATCGATTAGGACTTTGGCATTCGTTTCCAGTCTCCATTGAAATCTTCGTTGGATTCCCTGAAAATTAAGCAAGCCTTTTCGAATCTGGTCTTCACGCAGGCCTAATTGCAGAGCAACACTTATCGCAGCCATTGCATTACGGACATTATGCTGACCAGGCAAGCGTAAAGATAAATCTTTTATATGATATATTTTACTAATATATTCAAACACCATCCACCCTGATTGGGTTCCAATTATGCTTGCTTTTATCTCTTCATTTTGAAATCCGAAACACTGTACATCTACCCCTATCAATTCTCTTTTGAAAAGTTCTATCATTTCAATATCAATCGTGTCGCTCAACAAAAGCCTTCCGTTTGGTTTTATTCTTTTCGCAAAATCAAGATAAGTTAATTGCATGGCCTCAAGGCTGCCATAGATGTCCAAATGATCGGCATCGAGAGATCCAATGCTCGCAATATCAGGGCTCAATTGCAAAAATGATCGGTCATACTCATCAGCCTCTTCAACCATAATTTGGTCACCCTTATCCAGATAATTCAAACCATAATTCGTGCAAATTCCACCTAAAAAAGCAGTTACTGGAAGTTCAGCATCCACTAACAAATGTGCTAATAATGCGCTGGTAGTTGTTTTGCCATGGGTTCCTGCAACAGCTATATTAAAAACCTGACTTGTTATCCATCCAAGCACTTCTGATCTTTTGTGAACCGGCCAATTTTTATGCAGTACCCATTGATATTCTTTCAATTCTTTTGGAATTGCAGGAGTTAAAATGACGAGGTCAGTTGTTAGAGGAATGAGATCAGGTTGATCTTCAAAATGTATAGACATTCCCTCCCTTTGGAGTTCGTCTGTCAAAGCGGTAGCCGTTTTATCATAACCGTGTATCCGGACTCCCCTTTTATGAAAATACCTGGCGAGATTGCTCATACCAATGCCTCCAATTCCTAAAAAATAAATTGTGCCCAATTCATTTAACTGCATGGCGTCCCAATTTTGATGATTTCATCAGCAATGGATTTAGCAGCCATTGGTTTAGCCAATTCATTGATGCGAATTTTCATCTCATTTAAAAGAGCTTCATTGGAAAGTAATCGCTCAAGTGTTGGCCACAATTCTTGTTTAACATCTTGTTCCAAAATCATATAAGCTGCACTTTGATCGACCAGATATTGTGCATTTTTTCTTTGATGGTCTTCTGCTACATTCGGAGAAGGTATTAATACACTGGCTTTACCGGTCACCATCAATTCGGCTAATGTCAAAGCTCCAGCTCTAGAAATTACAATATCAGCCGCTGCATATGCTAAATCCATACGTTCTATGAATGGAAAAAACTTTACATGGTTCGGGCATTTTTTTAAAATTTCTTTGAGCTCGGATTCATAGCCACTTCCGTACTGCCACAACCATTGCCAATTATTTTGTTGGCTCAATTTATCCATCATTGAAATCAAAGATTCATTGATGGCACGTGCGCCTAAACTTCCACCAAAAACACAAATGGTCGTTTTTTGGGGATCCAACTGAAAAAACCGTTTGGCCTCTGATGGATCTTGACTGATTAATAAATCCTGACGTACCGGATTACCAGTAATCATTATTTTTTTCTCCGGAAAATATTTTTCCAGACCTTCAAAAGCAACACAAATTTTAAGCGCTGATTTGGCTAACAATTTATTTGTAATGCCTGGATATGAATTTTGTTCCTGGATCAAAATCGGAATTCCAATCCAAGAAGCCATTCGAAGAACTGGTCCACTAGCATAACCTCCAACGCCAACAGCTACATCCGGTTTAAATTTAAAAACAGTCCACGCCGCCTTCATCATTGAAAACAGAAGCAGGAAACTCCAACGAATATGATCTAAACTCAATGTCCTTTTTAGGCCCCTGATAGGCAAGCCAACAATTCGATAACCCGCCTGCGGAACTTTATACATTTCCATTTTGCCATTAGCACCAACAAATAATATATCGATATCCGGTATTTTGCTTTTTAGCGCATTCGCAATGGCTATTGCCGGAAATACATGCCCCCCTGTACCGCCTCCACTAATCAGTACCTTCATAATTTAAAACCAGTTTTTGATCGTTGGATTCTTCCTCATCATGTGCATCTGTAGTTTCCGATTCCAGTTTCAGATTATGAATGTGTTTGCTTACACTGATAATCATACCAATAGAAATGCTGGTAAATATTAAGGAAGTACCACCCATACTAATAAATGGCAACGGCAAGCCCGTTATGGGTATCAGTCCAAGCGAAACAGCAATATTTGAAAATGCCTGCATCACCAAATTCACGCCAATTCCAATGGTTAGCAAAGCACCAAAAGCACGCGTTGAGTTACTGACGATACCTACACAATGCAAAAGCAAAGCCATGTATAAAACGATAATTCCAAAACCACCAAAGATTAAACCATATTCTTCACATATGATTGGATAAATAAAATCTGCATAGGAATAGGGTATAAAATATTTCAATTGACTATTGCCTGGGTTAGGAATGAATAAATGTCCATTCGAAATTGCCATTTTAGCCTGTTCGAGCTGATATTCATCTTCAGTACCATTGATAAAACTCGTTATCCTGGATACCCAGGTTTCAGCTCGGGTCATTCCAGGAAACCAATTTTCAAGCAACAATAAAAATGCAAATAACATGATTCCAAAAAGGATGACCAGCAAAATATATTTAATTTGAATACGCCCGATAAACATCATTATAATGGACCCCAAAAATATAACACCCGCTGTACTCAGATTTGAAGGAGCAATTAAACCACAAACAATAAGTATTGGCAACATGATAGGGACAAATGCTGATCGAAAACCTTTGATCACATCCTGTTTATCTGAAATAGATCTGGCGAGATAAAGAATCAAAGCAAGTTTTGCAAAGTCAGAAACTTGAAAGGACACTCCAACGATTGGAATATAGAGCCAACGTTTGGCATCATTGATCGTCACGCCCAGAAAAAAAGTGAGAATTAAAAGAAAGATAGCTATCAGTAATAATACAGGAGCCCATCTGTTGAAACGGGTATAGTCAATTTTACTAAAAATCCAAATAAGCCCTATCCCAACTACAATAAAACTGACATGTTTGATTAAAAAGTAAAATGTATTGTCTGAATTATATTTAGTGACGCTTACTGAAGTACTGTAAACTGCCAACATGGAAATCAAGGATAATATAAAAACTATTGTCCAGATAAAATTTGGCATCAGGATATGATTTCGCCATTTAACTATCCATTGACTCATTTTAGATATTTTTAATTTTTAATAATTTGAAGCCCTCTTTAAATTGGTTTCCACGGTCTTCATAATTTTTAAATAAATCAAAGCTCGCACATGCCGGAGATAATAAAATAGCATCGCCTGCGCTTGCAATTTGTGCGGCTTCTGCGATAGCAACAGACATCGATTGAGTATCTTTTATAATTGGAACGATACCTGAAAATGTTTTTATCAATTTGGTATTATCAAGCCCCAAACAGATGAGTGCTTTTACTTTTTTGCTAACAAGCGGTAACAATACCGAATAATCATTTCCTTTGTCTTGTCCTCCGGCCACCCAAACCAGTGGTTTATGAATGGCATCAAGAGCCCAAAAAACAGAATCAACATTTGTAGCTTTACTATCATTGATGTAATCAACTCCATGGATGGATCCAAGCCATTCAAGCCGGTGCGGATCATTGACAAATGAATCCAGCGCAGCCTGAACTTGCACCTGGGACAGTCCACATAATAAGGCAACTTGTGCTGCGGAACAAATATTGATTGCATTATGCCTGCCTTGTAATCTGCTTGTGCTTATATCTGCGACGAGATTGTTTCCTTGATACAATTTCCCAGTATCGTTTAGGTCTGCATGTATGGAAATAATTTTAGCTTGAATTGGATGTTCACTTAAATATTTTTGGATATTTTCATCTTCATTATAAACTATTAGATGATCATCTGCAGTTTGATTCTTTGTTATTTTAAATTTTGACTGGATATATAATTCCATGTTATATTGGTACCGATCCAAATGATCTGCTGTGATATTTAGTAAAATTCCAATATGCGGTTTAAAATTTATAATTCCATCCAATTGAAAACTGCTCAATTCCAAAACATAATACTTGAAATCACTGCTTGCAACAGCTCTGGCAAATGAATAACCTACATTTCCGCATTTGGAAACATGTAATCCATTTTCATTTAGAATATGGTAACACAAATTTGTAGTCGTCGTTTTTCCATTACTACCTGTTATCCCAATGATAATCCCTTTACAATAGGAATATGCAAATTCTATTTCAGAAATTGCATTTATACCATTTTGTTTGTAAAGTTTTACAATTTCAGATTCTTCCGGTATGCCCGGACTTTTTATTAAAATATCAGGCTGCAATTGCTCTGCAATTTCATGACTACCCTCCTCGAAATCAATATCATATTCGATCAATTCTGCTTTATATTGACTTCTGATGATACCCTGATCACTGACAAAAACAGATAGTCCCAGCTTTTTTGCCAAGAGGGCAGCTCCGACGCCACTTTCGCCCGCTCCAAGAATCACTATCATTATCTTATTTTCAAAGTTATGATCGTGAGGACTGCCAAAAAGATTGTTACAATCCAAAACCGAACTGCAATCGTAGCTTCATGAATACCTTTTTTCTGAAAATGGTGATGTAGCGGAGACATCAGAAATATTCTTTTGCCCTCACCATATTTCCGTTTGGTATATTTGAAATAGCTGACTTGCAAAACAACAGAAAGATTTTCCATAAAAAAAACGCCGCACAGCAATGGAATCAATAATTCCTTGCGCAGTATTATCGCCATCGCTGCTATGATACCACCAATGGCAAGACTTCCAGTATCTCCCATAAAAACCTTTGCTGGAAAAGAATTATACCATAAAAAGCCTACACATGCACCTACAAATGCCGCAGAAAAAATAACCAATTCACCTGTGTAAGGCAAATAAAAAATATTCAGATAATCAGCCACCCGGGCATTTCCCGATACATAAGCAAGAACAGCCAAAGTCGCAGCAATTATTGCCGAAACCCCAGTAGCTAAACCATCAAGTCCATCAGTTAAATTGGCAGCATTTGAAACAGCCGTCACTATAAAAATAACGATAGGAATAAATACTAACCAAATCCAGGTATGTGCATTGTCACCAAAAAATTCGACAATCCAATAATAATCAAAGCGGTTTCCTTTTAAAAAGGGAACATTGGTTAATTGTGTTTTGACATAAACGAATTCCGTTGTCAGGTTTTTCACCGGATCATAAGAGGTAAATTCCTCTACGATCATGTATTGTTGTTTCAATGCTTCGGCCTTTGGCATTCGCACGAGAACTTTTTCATGATATAACATGACAACTGCAATGACAAGCCCACAAACAATTTGGCCAGCAATTTTAAATGCAGCTTTTAAACCTTGTTTATCCTTTAGGAATACTTTAATATAATCGTCTGCAAATCCGATCAATCCCATCCATACTGTTGTAAATAATACCAACTGTATATACACATTATCTAATCTTGTAAGCAATAAAGTCGGAATGATAATTGCTAAAATAATGATGATTCCTCCCATGGTTGGAGTCCCCTCTTTTTCCTTTTGCCCTGTTAATCCAAGATCTCTGACCGTTTCGCCAATTTGGAGATTCTTCAATTTACGAATGATAGCACTGCCAAAAATCATGGATATAACCAAAGACAACAGAATGGCTAAGGCAGCCCTGAAGGAAATGTATTGAAACAATCGGCCTCCAGGTAAATGTAATATTTTTTCCGTAAATTGAAATAAATAGTATAACATATTTTCGGTTAGAAATCTAATTCAATAGTTGAATATTGCAAGAATTTTAAATGAATCCTGCGTAATAATTTGTGCTGAAATTTAACAGTACAGCAGGGACCTGATCCCTTTGGTCACAATCCTCTGCTGTAACTGTTAAAACCAACCTGAGAATGATAATAGAACCTACTCTATTTTCTTTTATAAGTTTTACAAAAATGTATTTAATATTTTTTTATCGTCAAAAGGCAACTTTTCGCCTTTGATCTCCTGATATTTTTCATGACCTTTACCGGCCACCAGAATAATATCGTTTTTTGTCGCTAGCAAACAAGATGTTTTGATAGCTTGCTGCCGATCTTCAATGATCAAATATTTTCCAACATATCGCTCTTCCACACCTTCCACCATTTCCTTAATAATATCGGAAGGTTCTTCACTTCTCGGATTATCCGATGTAAAAATTACTTTATCACTTAACATACAAGCGATTTTTGCCATTATAGGTCGCTTCAATTTGTCGCGATCTCCTCCACATCCAACCACCGTTATTAATTGCTGTTCATTTTTTCTGATTTCAAGAATCGTATTTAAAATCTTTTGCAAAGCATCCGGAGTGTGCGCATAATCAATGATTGCAGTCTTACCTGTTTGTTGATTGAACAAATATTCAAATCTGCCTTCAACAGGATTCAGCAATGACATTTTTTGCAACACTTCCGTTTTTTGCTCACCAAGACCTATTGCAGTTACATATACTGCTAATAAATTGTAAGCATTAAATACACCGATCAATTTTGAATGCCATTCCAAGTGCTCAAACTGAAGATGCAAACCATTTAAACTGTTTTCTAAAATTCTGGCTTTATAATCCGAAATATTTTGAAAACTGTAAAAAACTTGCTTGGCCTTTGAATTCTGTACCATAACACTTGCATTGACATCATCTTTATTCAACACAGCAAAAGCATCTTCGTGTAATTCGTCAAAAAACTTTTTCTTTGCGTATATATATTCCTTAAATGTTCCATGATAATCAAGATGATCGTGGGTAATATTAGTAAATACAGCACACGAATATTGAAGTCCTGAAATTCTTCCCTGATCAATTGCATGTGAACTTACTTCCATAAATACATGACTACATTTCTTTAAATGCATTTCATTTAACAATTCGAACAGGCTTATTTGATCTGGAGTAGTATGCGTTGCCGGAATTACTTTGTTTCCTACTCTGTTCTCAACTGTTGAAAGTAAACCACAGTTATAGCCTAAGTTTGTGAATAAATCATAGAGCAAGCGGGCTACCGTTGTTTTTCCATTTGTACCAGTCACTCCGGTCAGTTTCAATGAATTTAAACGATCGTCGTAAAAGCGATTTAAAACTGAACCTAAAAGCGTTGATATTGCGTCCGTAAAAACATAGGTAACTGCAACTTGAATAATTTCTGGTTTGCGTTCACAAAAAACAATTTTGCACCCATTTTTTATTGCATCAGGAATAAAATCATGACCATCCAGTTGAGTTCCCTTTTTAGCAACAAAAACTGTATTTTCATCTGCCTTTCTCGAATCGAAAGTAAACCCACTTACATTATTGCTTAAAGAACCTACAATTCCAAATTCAGTAGTTCCGGGCAATATGTCTGCTAATAATTTCAAAGAACATTTTTTTAGTTCAGAATAATTTCTACAATGGGACCTTTTACAATGGATCCCGGTGGAACATTCTGATATATTATTTTTCCGTTTCCACGGGGTAATAGTTTTGCTTTATAAGCGTCCATCAAATAACTCGCATCTCTGAGCCCCATTCCTGTAAGATCGGGCATCACATTTGCCTCAAATATTTGTTCATGAACATCAATACCTTCTGAACCTGTATAGGTTTCAACCCAGACGTTTGAATTCGAAGGTTTATAAGGTAAACCTATGAATTGAAAAAGTCTTTCAAAATCATCCTGCATGCCTTTATTTCCAACTGGCATTCGTTCAGAAGCAAGAGCCACTTTAGGCTCAGTGTTCAAAACTGCTTTTTTAGAAAACTCAGCGCGCATACATCTGTCTGCTATTTTTCGGAATACTGGAGCAGCAACCTCAGAACCATAATAAGCTGAACTTTGAGGATTATATATAACAACTATGCATGAATAAATCGGATTATCCGCAGGAAAATATCCTGCAAAAGATGCCTGGTATGTTTTGTTTGCAGCGTCTTTATGAAAATAATTAGTCACCGCAGTTCCTGTTTTTCCAGCAATTTCATACATTTCTGTATAAATGTTTTTAGCTGTACCTCTATCTACAACCGCATGCATCAATGCTTGAGCAATCTTCAGATTTTTTTCCGAAATCACGGTGTCATGCGCAACTTTTGGAGTGTATTTTCTGACCGTCTTATATCCATCAGATATTTGATCTACTAATCTCGGCTGCACGCGAATGCCTCCATTTGCAACTGTATTATAAATGCATAAGATCTGCAAGGGCGTCAATTGAAGTTCATATCCCACAGCCATCCATGGCAAACTGGTACCATACCAAATATTTTTATTTCTTTTTGGATCTTTAATAATTGGCACAGGCTCTCCATCAATTTCAATATTGGTTTTTTGATGTATTCCAAGTTTTTTAAGATAATCGACAAACTCCTTAGGATTTTTTGAAAAATGCTCATTGACCAATTTTGAAATTCCAACATTTGAAGATTGGATAAATGAATAAGCCAGATCCTTATAATGGATACCATGCATTTTGGAATCATACATATTTCTATCATAAAACCGGCATGATCCTCCTTGTAAATCAACACCAGCAGATGTGTCTACGCCTGCAATTTCCAATAAGGCTAATAAAGAGGCCAATTTAAATGTAGAACCCGGCTCTGTAGAATTGGCAACCGCATAATTATAATCTTCTACCAATTCTAAATTTTCATTCCAACCCAGATTTGCAATAGCTTTAATGGCACCCGTTTCAACTTCCATTACAATAGCGCAACCACTTTCTGCATGATGATTCCGGATTGCATCTTCCAAGGCCAGCTCTGCGACTTCCTGAATACCAGTGTTAATAGTTGAATTAACGTCCATTCCTTTTTGCGGAAGAATTTCTTCCAAGCCACTTACGGGGAGGTAAAGATTTGGACCTGCTTTTCTAGTAACTCTATGCCCAACTTTACCCTTTAAATACTCATCGAAACTCTTTTCCAAGCCAATTGGGTCCGCATTTTTTCTATCTAAACCAATAGTTCTGCTCGCAAAGTGTTGGAATGGTTTGATTCTTCTCGTTTCAGACTTTATAATCAAACCACCCGTATTCGGACCAAGACTGAACAAAGGAAATTCCTTAATGGTTGACATTTGTTCGTAGTTCAATCCTTTAGCGATAAACAAAAAACGGTTTCCTTTTTTGTAAGCCTGTTTGAGCCATGCTTTAATCTCGTCCTTAGATTTTGTCTGGTACAAATAAGATTGTAATGCATGTGCTAATGAATCCAGCTTCTGATAAAACAACTCAGGTTTTAAACCGGAAGCCTTCATGTCCATTCGTAATTCAAAGATCGGTTGTGAAGTCGCCAACGGACTTCCATCGTCTGCTAAAATCCTGCCTCTCTCTGCTTCTACAGATTCAACAGTATAATACAAATCTTTACTTTTCTTCCGGAGCTCTTTTCCCTCTCCCATATGAATCATCGCTGCTTTGACAATCAATGCAATCGCTGCTACTGCAAATACAGAAAGTACAGTATAAACGCGTGCTAAAAATTCTCTCTTGCGATCCATCAATTTTCCTTATTCTTTTCGATAAGTATGTGTGGCGGTTGTTCTTTGATAATAATTTCTTTTTCAGAAACTTTCTTACTTACCTGTTCTTCCATGCCTTCATACATCATATCAGATTTGATCGTCCAATATTTCCATTTCAATTTTGTAATATCTTTTTCCAGAAATTGCAGCTTTCGCATTCTGTATTCAGTATATTGAACATTTCCTATATAAATCAAAACCAAACCAAATAAAAAAAACACAAACATTTTATTTTTCCATACGACCATGGCACTCACTGATGGGTATTTTGCCTTGTTTATTTTTGGTGGTTTAGTATATTCTAACATTCTCAAATTTTAACAGCTACCCGCAATTTTGCAGATCGCGATCTTGAATTAAATTTTATCTCCTCAGCAACCGGCATCAATGCATGTTTATATAACGACTTAAAGGGAATACTTTTTTCCTCAAAATCACCCACATGTGGATCTCCGGAACGAATCCATTGTTTGACCAATCTATCCTCCAGACTATGATAACTTATCACCACCATACGACCTTCCGTTTTCAAACATTCAGCACTTTGTTCCATTAATGCATTCAAAGATTGCAGCTCCTGATTGACTTCCATTCGAATGGCTTGAAACAACTGCGCCAAATATTTTTGCTTTTTGCCATAACTAAATGCTTCGGCCCATCGTGCAAAATCAATACAGGTATGAAACATCCTTTTTTGTCGCTCTTTAACCAAAGCAGCTGCTATATGTTTTGCATTGGTTAACTCACCGTATTCCTTAAAGATTTGCTCCAGCTTTTTTTCAGAATATTGCATAATCACTGCTTTCGCATGCAAATGCTGATCTTTATTCATCCGCATATCCAATTCGGCGGAAGAATAGTAGGAGAATCCTCTACCTGAATTATCCAAGTGAAACGAAGACAATCCAAGGTCAGCAAGTATCCCATGAACTTTTTCCTGTTTATAATATTGCAAATACTTCTTTAAGTATTTAAAATCTGAATGAATAAATTCCAATCGATTATCCTGAGGTATGTTTGGTATGACCGCTTTGTCGCGATCAAAGACAAACAATTTTCCTTTCGATGATAAACACTCCAGGATTTTCTTGCTGTGGCCTCCGCCACCAAAAGTGACATCCACATATACACCATCGGGATCAGTCACCAGGTTTTGTACAGAAACATCCAACAAAACTGGCAAATGGTTATATAATGGAGTCTCAGACATCTTTATGTCCAAATACTTCTTCTGCCAAAGCTGAGAAATCACCGGGTTCTCTATCAACCATATTCAAATACTGCTCTTTTGCCCATATTTCAATCTGTTGATGGTATGCAAGCAAAACCAAATCCTGCTTGATGCCAGCAAAATCGCAGAGCAACTTAGGAAGCAATATGCGACCTGTTGCATCAGCATTGAGGACAGTAGCGCCCCGATAAAAATATCTGGAGAACTCTCTGTTCTTTTTAATGTATGGATTTAATTGATTTACTTCCTTCGTCTTTTCGATCCAGACTTCTTCTGGATAAAGGAGCAAACATTTTTCAAAACCACGGTTGACAACGAGCCGAACATCACGTTCTCCGATTTGAGACATAAGAACAGAAGGAAGGCGCAATCTGCCTTTACTATCCATTTTTACATCGTACTCACCATTTAGATTGTACATGTTCTACTCAGTTGGTTTCCTAGGAACAAATGTAGAACTAATTTCCACATTTTCCCACTTTTTACCACAAAAAAAATAATTTTTTTTTTAATATGAATAATGCTGATAATCAACAAGTAAACTTCATTTTAACAAACTCATTGAAAATCAATTATTTATATGAAATTATTAAATAATGCATATATTATTCATTATAGATAATATACGTATGTAATTATATTATATATATTTTATACTCAAGTTATTGATTTGAGCGCCTGTTTTAATGGAACTGAAGAGCTTTCGTCCCGTAGCTTCAGCTTTAAACTGCAAGGAGCTAACTTTAAGCCTCTAATTTTGTTTAAACTGGACCATTGAATGCGACAATGGTTTATCGTAAACCCGAAATAGATGATCAAAGAATTCTCTTATATCACCAATGCAGATCCTTCCTATATTGATAGCTTATATAATACGTATCTGATCGCACCCGAATCTCTGGATCCGGGTTGGCAAAAATTCTTTCAGGGTTTTTTATACGCCCAACAATACGACTCAGCTACATCACAGCCAATTGAAAGAAAAAATACGGAGGAGCAGATGGCCAAAGAAATGAATGTACTCCTGCTTATTGATGCTTTTCGCAAAAGAGGCCACTTACTTTCCGATACGAACCCTATTCGCCTTAGGAAAGATAGAAAAGCACATCTTGATTTGGAGGACTTTTCCCTGACAGAAAAAGATTTGGAAACGCGATTTTACGCTGGAACCAACTTGGGTTTGCCAAATGCTAGCTTGAAAGAAATTCTGCAAAGACTAAAACAAGTTTATTGCAGTAAAATTGGTTTTGAAATTCAACATATAGAATCTAATGAAAAAAGAGAATGGTTGCAGGACAAAATTGAAAAATCACCAGTTGCATTATCTTATGGATTAAGTATTGATCAGAAAAAAAGAATTCTTCAAAAATTAAATGGCGCCGTCATTTTTGAAAAATTCCTACATACAAAATATGTTGGACAAAAACGCTTTTCACTTGAAGGTGGTGAAAGCACTATTCCTGCTCTTGATTTTATGATCGAAATCGCAAAATCGACCGGTGTACAAGAAGTCGTTTTGGGAATGGCTCACCGTGGGCGTTTGAATGTGTTGGCCAACATCATCGGAAAAACATATGAACAAATATTTAATGAATTTGAAGGCACAGCTATACCCGATCTGAGTTTTGGAAGTGGTGATGTAAAATATCATCTAGGCTATTCTTCTCAGGTTTTTACAAATTCGGGCGAAAAGATCCATTTAAAACTTGCGCCTAATCCTTCGCATTTAGAAGCTGTTGATCCAGTTGTAGTTGGTATAGCCCGTGCAAAAGCAGATTTATTGTACCAAAGCAATTATGATAAAATACTCCCGTTACTGATTCACGGCGATGCAGCGATCGCTGGACAAGGTGTTGTTTATGAAACCATTCAGATGTCAAAACTCGATGGTTATTATTCTGGTGGTACGATCCATTTTATCATCAACAATCAGATAGGATTCACCACAGATTTTGATGATGCAAGATCTTCAGCCTACTGCACTGCCGCTGCAAACATGATTCAGGCACCTGTTTTTCACGTAAATGGCGATGAACCAGAAGCAGTTGTATTTGTCTCCAAACTGGCAGTTGAATACAGACAACATTTTAATGAAGATGTTTTTATTGACATGGTTTGCTATCGGAGACATGGGCATAATGAAGGCGATGATCCAAAATTTACACAACCTATACTCTATAGTATTATCAATAAGCATCCCAATGTTAGAGAACTCTATTTAAAAACATTGATTGCCCGGGGCGATGTCGAAGCGATGATCGCAAATGATCTGGAAAAAGAATTTTGGAACTTACTCCAAAATCATTTAGACTCGGTCAGAGAAAACCCATTACCTTATGTTTACCAAGAACCTGAAATTGCTTGGAAAGCATTAAAAAAAATTAATTCTGAACTTGATTTTGAAATAAGTCCTAACACAGGCATAGAATCAAAAAATGCACAGCAATGGTTTCTTAAAACACTTGAGATTCCAAAACATTTTAATATCCTACCTAAGACTAACAAAATCTTTAAAGCCTGGAAATCGAATTTCGAACAGAACATTTTAGATTGGTCGATGGCTGAAATTCTTGCTTATTCCAGTATACTTGCTGATGGCAATAATGTAAGGTTAAGTGGACAGGATGTAAAAAGAGGAACTTTTTCACACCGCCACGCAGTTCTTGTTGATGAGAGCAGCAATTCAGAACACAATAGGCTTAATGGTTTGACAGATCATCAAGGACAATTTTTTATCTACAATTCACTGCTATCTGAGTTTGCCGTATTGGGGTTTGAATATGGTTATTCGCTTGCATCTCCTGATCAATTGGTTATTTGGGAGGCACAGTTTGGTGATTTTTCGAATGGTGCACAGGTTATCATCGATCAGTTCATAAGCTGTGCACAAAGTAAATGGAATCGCATGAGTGGAATCGTACTATTATTACCTCATGGCTACGATGGACAAGGACCCGAACATTCATCTGCACGGCTGGAAAGATTTCTACAAGCTTGTGCAGAGTTTAATCTGGTGGTGGCCAATGTAAGCAACCCCGCTAATTTTTTCCACATCCTTCGCAGACAAATCAAATGGAATTTTCGAAAACCACTTATTATCATGTCTCCAAAATCATTATTGAGGCATCCAAAATGTGTTTCACCATTAAAAGATTTTTGTGGCCAAACTCGATTTTTGGAACTCATTCTTGATCCACCAGAAAATCCAGCTTCGCCATCGATAAAAATGATTTTATGCTCGGGACAGTTTTATTATGATATCCTGCAGGAAAAAGAAAAACACAAGTACAAAAATATTGGAATTGTTCGAATAGAACAGTTGTATCCATTTCCAAAAAAACAAATACAAAATTTATCGCAGCAATATCCCGGATCAAAATGGATTTGGTGTCAGGAAGAACCTCGCAATATGGGAGCAGCAAATTTTATCGAAAATCAATTAAAAGATTTGAATATAGAAATTATTGCAAGACCTTCAAGTGCTTCCCCAGCGGTAGGACATAAAAAAATTCACGACTTACAACTTGTTGATTTGTTAAACTTAATATTTCAATAAAATGCCCGATTTATTTGTTGGACAAAAAACGAATGCCGAAAATTATCAAATTGTTGAAAGTGAATTTCATCACTGCATCCGCGTCATGAGAAATTCTATTGGGTCAGAGGTATTGGTTACTGATTTTGATGGGATTATTCATACAGCAATCATCCAAAACATTGAAAAAGACAAAGCTATCCTGGAGATTAAAAAGATCTACAAAACTGAATCTACTGATATTCCGAAAATTGCTATTGCAATTAGTCTAACCAGTCCGTCCGACAGGTTGGAATGGTTTGTCGAAAAAGCTGTTGAAAATGGCGTTCATGAAATTTTTCCCATGTTATGCGAACGCACTGAAGTCAAAAAGGTAAATATTGAACGATTATTGCGTGTCGTAAAAGCTGCAGCTAAACAAACCATTAGGCCCTTATTACCTCAAATTTCAGATTTAAAATCGTTTGATACTATTTTAAATAATTCATCAACCTATCCTCAGCAATTCATTGGCCATTGTCAGGACGACCTGGAAGGATTTTTAGGAAAATTATATGACGCTAAACTCAATACCCTAGTATATATAGGTCCTGCCGGCGATTTTAGTGCGAAAGAAATAAAAAATGCTTTGGATAAAAATTGCATCCCAGTATCTTTAGGCCCTTATCGTTTGCGAACAGAAACCGCAGGACTTACTGCCATACAAATTTTACAAACCATCAAACAACTATGAAACGCAATTTGATTTTATTAATTTTCTTATATGGTTTAATGAACCTTGGATTTGCCAATCTACCCCCTGTTTATAAATTAAAACTGGCACTACTCAAATACAATGGAGGTGGAGATTGGTATGCCAATCCGACTGCATTGTCAAATCTCGCGAAATATTGCAACAAGGAATTAAATACACAATTTGATCCTCAATATGCCACCGTTGAAATTGGAAGTACTGAGTTATTCAATTTTCCGTTTGTACATATGACTGGACATGGAAATGTAGTTTTCAGTGATGCCGAAGCCCAAAATTTGAGAACTTATCTTCAGGGCGGCGGTTTTTTACATATCGATGATAATTATGGAATGGATCCTTTTGTAAGACCGGTCATGAAAAAAGTATTTCCTGAACTTGAATTTGTTGAATTACCGTATTCGCATCCAATTTATCACCAAAAATTTGAATTCCTTGGAGGATTACCTAAAATCCATAAACATGACAATAAAGCAGCACAGGGATTCGGTTTGTTTTGGCAAGGACGACTGGTTTGTTTTTATTCTTATGAATGTGACTTAGGTGATGGATGGGAAGATCCGGAAGTTCATAAAGATCCTGAGGAAACCAGAAAACAAGCACTCAGAATGGGTGCAAATATTATCCAATATGCATTTAGTCATTAAAACTAAAATAATTTATTACTAGTTTTCAGCTTCGTGCTTTTGAGGCTTTCGGATCGTAACAGTTACGGCAGATTGCAGTTTCCAAGATTGGTTATCTTGAACATAACATTGAAGTAAATACAATCCCGGCACTTGATATCGGATACTCATCACTGAACTAGTCATTCGGTGTCTGATACCATTTCCATAATCAATCAAATAAATATTTTGAGGATTAAAAGCAAGATTGGTAATCCGGGTAACACCACCTACGAGCATTGATCCTTGTACTAATAAATTTTCGGCCCTGTATTGATAAACAGACTTTTGCTCATGCAAACTCAACTGGCTATCTGATGTAGAAATAAGGTTTGAATACGACTGCAAATCCTGTTCCGGCATTTCAACAGTCTGCGCATTTCGAAAAGATTTCCCTAGAACCAAATAGCTTCCGGCAAACCCAATGATGGCAATTAGAAATGCCAAGAGCAAATCTTTTGATCGCTCATTGAGTACGCCTTTTCGCAAATCCCTTAATGACTGTGCCGTTTGTTCCATAATCTTAAGTTTGGGATGGACAAATATAAGGGTATTTAGAGGTAGTTTTTAATATAATTTACTGATTATTAATATTTTATAATTTATATTTTTATTTAATTTATAATGAGCTGATTATATATTGAGATTCTTTGGAACTGTTAGCAAAGCCTTAATTTACAGCCGTCCCCGACATTTGTGTCTATATTTGCCACTCAATTAATACTATGGAATGGATACAACAGGTTTTTGATTTTATTGTAAATATTGAAGGACACCTTACCGCCTTGATAGAATCTTATGGAATTTACATTTATATCATCTTATTCCTGATTTTATTTATAGAAACAGGCTTAGTCATAGCTCCATTCCTACCTGGTGACTCATTACTTTTCGCAGCCGGCGCACTTGCAGCGGGCGGAAATATGGATATTTTTATACTCTTCGGAGTCTGTTTTTTAGGTGCGTTTTTAGGCAATCAGTTAAATTTCGCAATTGGTTCCGGATTCGGTAAAGCCATTTTTGAACGAGAGAAAAAATTCATCAAAATAGAGTATCTACATAAAACTCAAAAATTTTATGAAAAACATGGTGGAAAAGCCTTGATCATTGGAAGATATCTTCCGTTTATAAGAACATTTGTGCCTTTCGTTGCCGGAGTGGGCAAAATGAAGCCTTCAAAATTTACTTACTTCAATCTGGTTGGAGGTTTATTATGGGTTATCCCTGTTTGTGGGATTGGTTATTTATTTGGCAATATTCCTTTCGTAAAAGAAAATTTTTCAATCATAATTATAGCAATACTTATTGTAAGTTTGTTCCCTATGATTTGGGGAATCATCACCGCTATGAAGCATCGAAAAAACTTTTAGAATGCAATTCAGGAAAACACTGCAAAAATATAGTTCACACTTATTAGGAATTGCCGGGATCAGTGCTTTCATATCTTCCTTAAATTTTTTAGGCTGGTTATCATTACAATCAGATGTAGCAGCAATTATAAGATGGCTTGGATTAATGGCCTTATTTTTTATTGGCATTCAAAAAAATAAACTTACTCCCTGGATTTTTATAAGCATGTTAATCGGTGCTGAAATTGGTTACGATTTTCCTGCAATTGGTAAAGAATTGAATGTATTCAGTAAAATTTTTATTAAACTGATTAAATGCATTATAGCACCATTGCTATTCGGAACTTTGATTATCGGAATTTCAGGTCACTCAAATACGAAACAACTTGGTCGATTGGGATGGAAATCATTACTTTATTTTGAAGTAGTAACGACCGTTGCGCTTATCATCGGTTTATTAGCAATTAATTTGAGCAAAGCTGGAGTAGGCATTCAAGCTTTTGAAACCGGTGAAGAAGTTCCTCAAGTAGCTCAAGCGCATGGATGGAAAGACATTATCTTACATAGTTTTCCCGAAAATTTTATCAAATCCATTGCTGAAGGTCAAATACTCCAAATAGTTGTTTTTTCTGTGCTGTTTGCAGTTTCCCTATTAATGATCCCCATTGAGAAGAGAACACCGATTTTAGTTTTTGCTGAATCTCTTTCTGCAGTAATGTTTAAGTTTACTGACCTCGTTATGCATTTTGCACCCTTCGGTGTAGCCGGAGCTATTGCATATACGATTTCAAATATCGGTATTGATGTTTTGAAAAATCTGTTGCTCTTACTTTGTACATTGTATATTGCACTTATCGTTTTTGTATTGGCAGTATTATTGCCGATCGCATTAATATCACGGATTCCCATCCGAAGATTTTTATCACATGTAGCTCAACCTGTTACGATAGCATTTGGCACTGCAAGTTCAGAAGCAGCCTTACCGGTAGCTATGGAAAATATGGAAAAATTTGGTGTATCCCGCGAAGTAGTTGCATTTGTATTACCAACAGGATTGAGTTTTAATCTTGATGGCACAACGCTTTATCTTTCCCTGGCAACTATATTCGTAGCGCAAGCAGCGGGAATTGAATTATCTATTGGACAACAAATAGTCATGATGCTTACACTCATGCTCACCAGTAAAGGTGTTGCAGGTGTAGCGCGGGCTTCACTTGTTATACTTGCAGGAATGGCGTCATCTTTTGGATTACCTGAATGGCCCATTGCCGCTATCCTTGGAATTGATGCTTTAATGGATATGGCTAGAACCGCAGTGAACACTTTAGGCAATTGCCTCGCTACTGCAGTTATTGGTAAATGGGAAAATGAAGTTACGATTCCAAAAAAAGGCGATCATTGGCTTGAGGTTGAACATCCCACTAAAGAAATTGATTTACCTGAAGTCTAAAATTTATTGCCCGGTTTTACCAAAAATTCTTTGCTTAAACCATTCAATATCTTCTTTCCGATTCTCAGGTCTGGGTTCTTCCTCAAGATTAATAATTCCATCGTGATCTACAAGCTTCATTCTAAAAATGATACTTTCATGATCATGTATATCGCCCCGTGTTGAACCAAATCTCAAATCATAATAGTTAAATTCACCTGGAATGGTTTGAACGACCTTGTAATATCCATCGCTGAACCATGGTAATTTCTGCACAAGATATTGATCTTGATACGGGCTTAGCAAATTGTGATTGGCTTGTATGTATTGAAAGGGTTTAAAATCACGTTTTGAGTCAAACATGGAATAATAACCACATACATATCCGGTATCTGTTTTTGCAATACCATACCATAGTACATTATTTAATATCGTTGGAACCGTCATGTACTCCTTCACTTGAATATTTTCTTCGTGCAGACTGTTCAGAAATTTTTCATCAATATTCGACTTATTTATAAATGTAAACAACATATACAATGAACTCAAAGTAAGCCCACTTATTGCTATCAAACTTCGTAGTTTATTTTGTGGACGAATAACTGCAGCGACTAACAATAACAAGCCAAATGGAATCGTGTATAAAGGATCTACTATAGAAATATTAGAAATGGATACCCGATAATCACTAAATGGCCAGAATAATTGAGTCCCGTATGTTGTCAATGAATCTAATAAAGGATGTGTGAAAATGGCCCAAAAAAATAATTGTATCCATATTTTAGAAGATACGTTTTCAAAATAATCCTGTTGCCTTTGTAGCTGCTTGAACCGAAGTGCAAAAAATACAATTCCAACAACGACTAAAGACAAAACGACCAACCAGGGTGTAGTTCCGGCAACCAACTGAGCCAATAAAAAAATGACCGTCGAAGCCATTAGGAAAAATAACAGCCCTAAACCAAAGCCTGCCCATTTCCAATATTTATTCTGGTACCATTTTTTATCATATAGTTTTTTCACCAGTGGACCTAAAATCAACGGAACGATACATGCAAAGATTAATGAATGCATCGGACCTCTGTGAAACATCATTGCATTAACCGGTTCCAAAAAAAATTAGCCATCACATCCAAATCGGGAATAGTGCCCGCTACTCCACCCCAGATCATTGCTCGATTGCCCATCTTACGACCTGCAACCATTTCGCCGCATGCAGCTCCTAATACGATTTGTGTGATAGAATCCATGGTTAAGATTAGATTGTCAAAGTAACAAGCACTGTTCTGTTTTGTTGGAAATATATTGACAATTTTCCCTAAATACCTTTACTAATAATCATTTTCATATTACAAAATATTATAATGTGAATTTTTCAAACGACCAGAAAGTAATAGCTTTCGAGGTTGCTTCCCCAGAAAAGCTGCATTACACGGAAACCAAATTCATATAAGTTTTCCAACTTAGGCCCAATCCTAAAGATATTTTTATGTTTTGGTCTATAAACAATTCAAGTTTTCAAACATTAGTGATTTTCAAATTGTTAGTTGACATTGTGAGTTCGATACATGAAGTATTTATTTGAAATTCCATGTATTGATCTAATAACGTATAATGAAGATTTCGTCTTCTTTTATTTGTAAATTTGTAAAAAAGAGATATGAGCGATCAAAATCAAGCAAATCAATTAAATATTGAGTTATCGGAAGAAATTGCAGAAGGAATTTATTCGAACTTGGCTATTATTTCCCATTCACATTCTGAATTTGTATTAGATTTCATCAGATTAATGCCTAACGTTCCCAAGGCGAAGGTAAAATCCCGCATCGTATTAACGCCCCAACATGCCAAGCGTTTGTTGAAAGCCTTATCCGACAATGTGATAAAATACGAAAATCAATTTGGTACAATCCAGGATCCTGAACCACAAATTATACCACCAATGGCTTTTAATACGCCAACTGCGCAGGCATAAGTTTCCCTAAAAAATTTAGAATAAGAGCGTTTGTGAAGGATTACCACTTGGTAAACCTAAATGCTTATAGGCTTTGTCAGTAGCAATCCGACCTCGCGGAGTTCTTTGTATGAATCCTTCCATGATCAGAAAAGGTTCATGCACCTCCTCGATAGTACCTGATTCCTCACCAACTGCAGTAGCTAAAGTGCTCAATCCTACTGGTCCTCCAGCAAATTTTTCAATGATGGCCAGCAGTATACGGTTATCCATTTCATCAAGTCCTAAGCTGTCAACGTTCAAAGCATTTAAACCATACTTTGCAATCTCCATATTAATTTTACCATTACCCTTTATTTGGGCAAAATCGCGAAGCCTTCTAAGCAAAGCATTTGCAATCCTGGGAGTTCCTCTACTTCGTCTGGATATTTCGTGTATACCTTCAAGTTCAGCCTCAACATTTAATAAACCAGCTGACCTTGCAATAATATTTTCAAGAATATGCTGATCATAATAATCCATATGGCATGAAATGCCGAAACGCGATCTCAGAGGTGCTGTAAGTAAGCCCACGCGAGTAGTAGCACCCACAAGGGTAAATGGATTTACTTTTATTTGGATACTTCGGGCATTAGGACCGGTATCAATCATGATATCAATCCTGTAATCTTCCATAGCCGAATATAAATATTCTTCAACGACCGTGTTCAATCGGTGAATTTCATCAATAAACAGGACATCGCCTTCTTGCAGACTTGTAAGCAAGCCAGCCAAATCACCAGGCTTCTCCAATACAGGACCAGAGCTTGCTTTTAGGTTTGAGCCCATTTCATGAGCTATAATATAAGAAAGCGTTGTTTTTCCTAAGCCGGGTGGCCCATGCAGCAATACATGATCCAATGCTTCCCCTCTCAACTTGGCTGCCGCAATAAATACTTTTAAATTTTCAACGACGTGGCTTTGTCCACAAAATTCTCCCAAATCCTTTGGTCGCAAAGCCCTTTCAATTTGTCGTTCTTCCTGATTCTGATTTTCAGCTTGACTGTCTAATAAGGGATTTCTCATTTTAGGATTTTCAAAGAAATGATCTCAAATGTAAGCGATTCAGCCTAAAATAAGGCTGATCTAAATTAAATAAAATGATAATACAAAGACAGAATCGAATAAGGATCTAAGCTTGATTTAAATTTGTAAAATTATTCACTCCTTTTAAAAATTTGATATGGCCGGACAAAAAATAACATGTGTAAATGGTAAACTAAGCGTTCCTGATCATCCTATAATTCCTTTTATCATTGGAGATGGTACCGGCCCCGATATTTGGGCTGCCTCGGTAAAAGTTTTTGACGCAGCTGTTGCCAAAACATATGGTCAATCCAAGCAAATTGAGTGGAAGGAAGTACTAGCCGGAGAGAAAGCTTTTGATCAAACCCAAAATTGGTTACCTCAGGAAACTCTGGATGTAATTGCAGAATGCCTTGTAGCTATCAAAGGACCATTAACTACCCCCGTGGGTGGCGGAATTCGTTCATTAAATGTAGCATTAAGACAACAATTGGATTTATATGCATGTATCAGACCTGTTAGATGGTTTGAAGGCGTTCCATCTCCTGTAAAAGAACCGGGAAAAGTAAATATGACCATTTTCAGAGAAAATACTGAAGATATTTATGCAGGTATTGAATTTCAATCAGGAACAGAAGACTTGATAAAATTTAGGGAAATACTTCAGCGTGAATTTCCAGACCGATTTAAAAAAGTTAGATTCCCGGATAGTGTTGGGTTTGGAATTAAACCAGTGTCTAAAGAAGGTACAGAAAGGCTAGTGAGAGCAGCCATTAAACATGCTTTGCTAAATAATTCTAAATCTCTTACAATTGTCCATAAAGGGAATATCATGAAGTTTACAGAAGGCAGCTTCATGGAATGGGCATATGCTCTTGCAGTTAATGAATTCGGTGGAACATTATTAGATGGTGGTCCCTGGGTAAGTCTACCAAATGGTTTGATTATTAAAGATGTCATTGCCGATGCATTTCTTCAACAAATATTATTAAGACCGGAAGAATACGATATTATTGCAACCTTGAACCTGAATGGAGACTATGTTTCAGATGCACTTGCTGCACAAGTCGGTGGAATCGGGATTGCACCAGGTGCCAATATTAATTACATTACGGGTCATGCTATTTTCGAAGCAACTCATGGCACAGCACCCAAATATGCCGGCCAAGACAAAGTGAATCCAAGCTCTGTAATACTTTCAGGAGTAATGATGTTTGAATATTTAGGTTGGGAGGACGTGGCTCAAAGAATTACCCGTGGACTTGAAAAGGCCATTCTGAACAGAAGAGTTACGTATGATTTTCATCGCCTCATGGAAAATGCAACATTATTAAAGTGCAGTGAATTTGGGGATGAAATTATTGCAAACATGGACTAATTGTGTAGGATTTTATTCGCAATCTAATGATACTATTGTATTCATAAAAGGGTCTAATCTAATTTATGAATACAATAGTATATGGCAATGGGTAAAATTCGCTAATCTTAACACCAAACTTATCCTTTCTGCCGGGCTCATTTTAATCAGATCGGGTTTAATTATTTCCTCGATGGACGTGATTTTTTAAAGGTATTGTTTTAGTTGAAGCGTAGCTTTCAATACTAAAAAACGAATGATCACATCTAAAATACTATCGATATAGCTATTGTCCAACTGTAGATCATTCTTTTATATATTCATAAATAATCTAAAATCAAATGTTTTTAAAAAAGTTATTAAAGCATGGAAAGGATTTTTAAAAATACTATTTCTGCAAGGCCTAAATTATGACGCAAAAAAAATCCCGAAGCCAATAAGACTTCGGGATTTTTCTTTGAAACGGTGTTCAAAAATTAACCCTTCGGAGTTAAAATGTTTCCATCATTTTTTGGCAAGGTCTGTTCTTCATCTGCAGAAATGTTTCCTTTTAAATTAATTCTACTTTCCTGCCCACCTTCGTTGGTAGTCACACTCACACTTTTGTTGATTGGACCTACGCGTTGAGTGTCATAACGTATTTCAATTACGCCTTTTTCTCCGGGCATAATAGGTTCCTTGGGCCAGGTAGGTACCGTGCAACCACATGATCCTCTGGCGCTCATAATGATAAGAGGTTCAGTTCCAGTATTGGTAAATACTGCTTTACGCAAAGGTTCTGAGCCTTTTTTAATTTCACCATAATCAACTACAGTGGATTCCCACTCCAGATGAGGTCCTGTTGTTTTAGTGGCAGCTGGAACTTCTGCAGGAGTTGTTTGAGCTGAAACTATACCCAGGAAAAGTACCAAAGCAATTAAAGTTAAAATGTTTTTCATTGGATAGAATGTTTTTTAATTATAACAAATGTAACGAAATATCATTCAGATTAAGACACAAAGATATTAAAATCCGATGTTAACACGCTGTTAAATGTAGAATTTAACTCATATTTAGCTATTTGAGCTTAGACGCAGAGGCTAAAAATAAAAGCTTATTTTTGTGTTCCAAATACATATCATGATTCTTCTAAAGCCCATACAGGATATTCTTGATTCAATTTCCGGTGAATTCAGCAATTATAAAAAAGAAGTGATTCAAGATTTTTGGATCTGTCTGGTAAGCAGGGAATGTTCCTTGTTAGGCAGAAAAGAAGTCCTAACTGGCAAAGCCAAGTTTGGAATTTTGGGAGATGGAAAGGAAGTCCCACAGGTTGCTATGGCAAGAGCATTTCAGAAAGGAGATTTCAGATCCGGATATTATCGGGATCAAACTTTTATGATGGCGATCGGATTATGTACAGTCCAGGATTATTTTGCTCAGCTTTATGCAGATCCACATCATGACCCATTCAGCAAAGGCCGTCAGATGAATGCTCATTTTTCTTCGCCATTAAATGATCAATTTGGTTATCCTCTGGATCATACCGGCCATTATAATGTTTCCGCAGACATCTCCAGTACAGCAGGCCAGATGGCAAGAGCTTTGGGACTTGCTTTAGCTTCTAAATATTACCGTAAAATGGATGACCCGATTTTGTCTTCGGGATTTTCAAAAGATGGAAATGAAGTTTGTTTTTGCACCATTGGCGACGCATCTACTTCAGAAGGAATATTTTGGGAAACCATGAATGCAGCTGCAGTCATGCAAGCACCTCTTGCTGTATCAGTTTGGGACGACGGTTATGGAATTTCTGTCCCCATAGAATTACAAACAGTAAAACAAAACATTTCAATAGCACTTTCGGGATTTGAAAAATCTGATAATTCCAATGGAATAAAAATATGTAGAGGCGCTGCGTGGAATTATCCTGAACTGGTGAATCTTTACAAGGACGGTATCGAAGAATGTCGTCAGAATCATATTCCAGTTTTGTTTCATATCAGAGAAGTTACACAACCTCAAGGTCATTCAACTTCAGGTTCACACGAGCGTTATAAATCAAAAGAAAGATTAAAATGGGAAGCTGAATTTGATTGCATTCTGAAAATGGAGCACTGGATTTACTCCAGCAATATTCTTACAAAAGAACAAGGTGAACAATTAAAAGAATTGTCCAAGTCGTTTGTCCGTGCTGAAAAAAATATAGCTTGGTCTAATTTCATTGCACCGAATTTGCAATTAAAAAATGAAGTCATTGAATTGCTAACTACCGCAAATTGCCTGGAAGCTGCCAAACAATTGCAAATAATTAAAGAACCATCCGTTCACGAACTCGTTGAATTGGTGAGGCAGTGCTCCATCGCATCCCATTATCCTGAATCGATTCCTTCTTTGAATGCCTGGCTTCGCAATCAATACGAAATAGCACATGATATTTATCATACTGATGTATATTCTGAGACTAAATACGCTGCAATTTCTGTAGAAGAAGTACCCGCAGAATATTCAGAGAATTCGCCCGAAATAAATGGATATCAAATCCTGAATCAGTTTTTTGATTTGAAATTTGAAAACGATAAGCGATTTCTTGCATTTGGTGAAGATGTTGGAAAAATCGGTGATGTAAACCAGGGCTTTGCCGGCCTGCAGGAAAAATATGGAGAAACCAGGATTTTCGATTGTGGAATTCGCGAATGGACAATCGTTGGACAAGCAATTGGAACAGCAATGCGTGGTCTGCGTCCGATCGCAGAAATTCAATATCTGGATTACATCGTATATGCTTTATCACCTCTAATGGATGATTTAGCAACCCTTAGGTATAGATCCGGAGGAAAACAATCCGCTCCGGCTATTATACGTACCCGAGGACATCGCCTCGAAGGAATTTGGCATTCAGGATCTCCTATTGGAATGCTTTTGCATTCTTTAAGAGGAATTTGTATTTGTGTTCCCAGAAATATGACGCAGGCTGCTGGAATGTATAATGCTTTGTTAAAAAGCGACGATCCGGGATTGGTCATTGAATGTTTGAACGGTTACCGATTAAAAGAAACCGTACCTGACAACCTTGAAGCATTTACAGTGGCATTAGGGAAAGTAGAAATTTTAGAAGCAGGCTCAGATTTAACTTTAGTTAGTTACGGATCATGTATTCGGATCGCACAGCATGCTATTGAAACATTGAAACAATTTAATATATCCATTGAACTCATTGATGTACAATGTCTGCTACCTTTTGATATTGATCATGAAATTGGAAAATCCATTGAAAAAACGAATAAATTAGTCATCCTCGATGAAGATGTACCTGGTGGTGCAAGTGCTTTCATTCTACAACAGGCATTAGAAGCTCAAGCTGCTTATAATTTTTTGGATTGCCCACCTCGTACCATAACTGCCAAGAACAATAGACCGCCTTATGGAAGTGTTGGTGATTATTTTACAAAACCTAATTCAGAAGATGTTGTTGAAGTAATATTAGAGATCATGAAATCCTATGATCCATCAAAATTTAGAAGCTAAATTTAGAGTAGACTTGAAATTATTAATTTACGTAAGCAACCATTGTTAATTGTATAAAATAGTACATTGAAAGGCAATTTAGTCATCATACCAACTTATAATGAAATTGAAAATATCGATGCAATTATAACAGCTGTCATTGAATTGCCAATAAGTTGTGATATCCTGGTTGTAGATGATGGTTCTCCTGATGGAACAGGTCAAAGAGTCGAGGATTACACCAAAATGTATCCAGATCGGGTTCACTTGCTCCAAAGAACAGGAAAATCAGGACTGGGCAGAGCCTATATTGCTGGATTCAAATGGGCTTTGGAAAAACCTTATTCCTGTATCGCAGAAATGGATGCAGACTTCTCACATCCCCCCGAAAGACTTATTGAATTATTTGAAACTTGCGGAACAGGCAAAGCAGATGTTTGTGTAGGATCACGATATGTAAAAGGAGGGGGGGTATTGAATTGGCCTTATTCAAGATTGCTTTTATCAAAAGGAGCTTCACTTTATGTGAGATGGATCACCCGTATGCCTGTTCTAGATCCCACTGCGGGATTTGTATGTTATACAAGGGAAGTATTAAAATCAATTGGCTTGGATCACATTCAATTCATTGGATATGCCTTTCAGATTGAAATGAAATACACTGCATACAAGTTAGGATTCTCCATCAGAGAAATTCCCATATTATTCCCTGACAGGATTAAGGGAAAATCCAAAATGAATATTTTTATAATAAAAGAAGCTTTGTTAGGTGTTTTTAAACTTCGATTTAAAATATTTAAACGTCAAAAATAATTTGCAAACAGCACTTTATTTTCTGCCAAAATCAGCAGGATTTTCTCCCCATTCTTCAGTTTCCCATTTAAGTACCGGATTTGAATATTGATGCGTATGTAACCAATCTACAGCTCGCTTCACCAAGTCCTGCAATGGTTTGTTATGATGATCAAAAACCAGTTTTGTGGCTGGATGTTTCAGCTTTACCCATTTTATTGCAATTTTTGAATCAGAGTATATCGGCACTGAGTTTTGTTCCAATTTTTTTAAATATGCCAGTGCATGTACAATTGCCAAAAACTCTCCTAAATTATTTGTGCCTTTCTTTAAAGGTCCCATATGAAATATTTCTTTCCCTTCAAATGGCAAAACGCCGCGATATTCCATATCCCCTGGATTTCCACTGCAAGCTGCATCAACAACTACTGCATTTTCCGGAATGACATTTCTCCAATCTCTGTTGATTCTTTTCTTAGGAACTGATTTTGATTCATAAACTTGCAAATATGCATCTCGAGCTTCTATTTCAGAATTAAAAGCTTTGTATTTTGCATTGGGAAATGCCTTAACTTGCAACAAACATTCATCCCAGGTTTTATAGATCCCTGGCTGATGTCCGTTCCAAACAACATAATATTTGTTTTTTTTAGACATGAAAGAATTGACTTTTATTGATACACATGCTCATATTTATGCTGATGCATTCCAGGATGATAGGGATACCGTCATTAATAATGCACTAAACGTAAATGTACATAAAATAGTCCTTCCTAACATCGATGTTAATTCAATGTCGGGCATGTTAGCCTTGCAAATTAAATACCCTGAAATTTGTTATGCAACCATTGGTCTTCATCCTTGCGATGTAAAAGAAAATTATAAAAATATCCTAAACGAATTTGAATCACAAATTCAAAATCCTATTTTTATTGGCATAGGAGAAACTGGCACTGATGCCTATTGGGATCTTTCGAATTGGGAAGCACAAAAATTAGCTTTCATTACACAGTTGGAATGGGCAAAGTCAAGCAGTAAACCTATAATTATACATTCCAGAAACAGTCTGGATGAAAATATTAAGTTAGTGCAATCACAACAGAATGGCAAAGTATCAGGGGTTTTTCATTGTTTTGGAGGCAACTTGGAACAAGCTAAGCAAATTATTGATCTTGGATTTTATTTAGGAATTGGCGGCACGATTAGCTATAAAAACAACCCATTAAAAGAAGTGATTTCAAAAATTCCATTATCAAGCATATTATTAGAAACAGATTCTCCATATTTAAGCCCCGTACCATTTCGGGGTAAACGAAATGAACCTTCATACATACCAATCATTGCTTCAACTCTTGCACAATTTTATCAATGCCCAATCGATGAAATAGCTTTACAAACTACTCAAAACGCAAATAAGTTATTTCAATTCTGAGTGAAGATCTATTTTTAATAATCTCCGCCGCCTTTCCATTTAATTCCCGCCCAATCATCAAGCTTTAAACGAGCTAATTTTGTACTTTTGCACCAGAGGAAGGTTGCAAGAGCGGTTTAATTGGCGCGCCTGGAAAGTGCGTGTACCCCAAAAGGGTACCCAGGGTTCGAATCCCTGACCTTCCGCTGATTTATGAACACCCATTTCTTTGTTTACATCTTGTATTCAAAATCTGCTGATATTCATTACATTGGACATACTTCCAATTTAGATGATAGGGTTTTACGTCATAATAAAGGTCTTGAAAATTTTACTTCAAAATTTCGACCCTGGACTTTAGTTTTCGCTTTAAAAAAAGACTCTAAAGTTCAAGCATTTGCCCTCGAACTCAAGTTAAAGAATCTTTCAACTTTGAGACTTTTGAGTTTCATCCAAAAATATTCTTCCGACAATATACTTTGATCATTCGTTGGTTCGAACGCTGACGAACAAGGCTTTTTCATTCCATTCCATCTTGAAATTTTCATGCCTTGTTGTCAGCGTGCCGACATCCCAAACTTTCGTTGCTATTTCATTTTATTATTCACCTTTTGGGATCGTCGGCATCCCTGACCTTCCGCTGATTTATGAACACCCATTTCTTTGTTTACATCTTGTATTCAAAATCTGCTGATATTCATTACATTGGACATACTTCCAATTTAGATGATAGGATATCCTTAACTTAAATAAAATTCTATTCCAGACTTACTTCAGAAAAGGAATATTCACTAATAGAGTCACCCGTGCTTCAATGAAGCCAAAGTGATCTTGTCCATTTAAATGAAATCAGAATAACGCGACAAATTTACTTTTGATCTCGCTATCATGCATTGAGAAATGCAAATCAGTCAAATCTCGCGAAATCTATCCTGTATTTTTATTGCAATATTTATAGTAAAATATTCCTGGATTAATATTTTACAAGCAGGGTTTTTCCGCTTTTATGTTTGGATCTTACTTTAAGGATATAGGTACCACTTGCAAGCGCCCTTGTATTTATTTTAAGAAGACTTTGCTTAAGAATTTGACTACCCATCATATCAAACAAAGTTATTTCTTCAATATTATCAGAGGATTCAATATAGCAATAATCCAAAACAGGATTAGGCGATACTGTAATATCCAATGATGCATTCTCGTGTTTTGTGTTCACAGAAATACCTTGAAATGCAAAATATCCGGGTGCAATGCTTGTATTAAAATTATATAACTCGTTAATATCTTTATCATAAACGAACACCTTGCCAAATGATTTAAAATCGGTAACTCCGGCACATAGTACATTAAAATTTTCAGAAAATGACATTCCATAAACGGCATCGTTTAATTCTTTGAATGTTGAAGATGTATTTCCCGTAATATCGTACCGACCTAAAGTAGTCTCTCCAAACTCCTGATAAATTACACCAGACTTCATTAGCGTAGATGTACCGCAAAGAGATTGAACATCGGCTAAATTATGATTCCGCACTTCATTGTTCTTTAAATCTATCACTGAAACTGAACTTCCAGTAAAATCTTTATTGTTAAGACTCAGCAATACATCTTCATAAAGCATTAAGTTTTCAGGATTTTTTCCATCAACACCCAAATCTATAGTTTGATTCCACTTTAAGGAATCCAAATCTATTTTTAAAATCTTTCCAACTTCCTGTCCAAATACGAAACCGTTATTTACCCCTATATATGCTACACGATCCTTCACCACAATATTTTCGGTAGTAAATCCCATTTCAGTCTCTGGAATTTCAAACAATAAACTAAAATCCATTTTATTCAATATTTGCACGTAGGAGTTCAAATTTTTTAAATATTCGCCCCGGGTCACGATAATCAACTCATCTTTTATGGCCAATTTTCTAATCCCTTCAATTTCCTTTGTCCGGATATGGGTCAATGTGTTCAAATTGAATTCTATCAAATATTTATCAGCAGCGATCCAAATCGAATTCTCATGAATGAGGAGATCTGATGCAAATCGTGCATTTGGAATTTCCGAGATTTGCTGATAAGTTTTAGAATTAACATCAAACACGCCTAGGCTCACAGGTACTGTAATTTGACCGCTGACAAAGTCAAAAGACCCTTCATTGAGTACGAATATTTTACTTAACTGACTATTTAATTGAAAAATACATATAACAAATAGTGCTAATATATTTAATAATTTTTTCATGGTATAGATTTGTACAAAGATAGCCCTTATTGGAAAAAAGAAAGTGTATTTCAAATTGAATTTCGAAGTACTTGAACATTCTAAGTATTATCTGCTATAATAGTCATGTAATTGACTTTTCGCAAAAAGATAATTACTGCTTTACGGGATATTTGACATCAACAATTCCCCTTTTAATTTTATCAAGTTTCGATTGTATAATGCGTTTCCGCATTGCGCTAATTTTTTCAACAAATAGGATACCTTCAATATGATCGTATTCATGTTGAATAATTCTTGCATTCATATCATCATACTCTTCCTCGTGCCATTTAAATTGCTCGTCCTGGTATCGGATTTTTATCACCGGCTTCCGCAGTACTTCAGCAGTAATTTTAGGAATACTTAAACAACCTTCATCAAAACCCCATTGTGGACCTTGTTGATCCAAAATTTGCGCATTCAAAAAAACCTTCTTAAACCCTTTGCCTTGGTCCTCCTTTTTATAATACTCCAAAGAGTCAATAACAAATAAACGAATAGGAATTCCTATTTGCGGGGCAGCAAGACCAACTCCTTTTGCAAAATACATGGTATCCCACATATTTTTGATAAGTTGATGAAGATCGGGATAGTTCTGGTCAATGGATTTTGATACCAATTTTAAAACCGGATTCCCATATAAAACTATTGGAAGAACCATAAAATTTAATATTCAATAATGTCCTAAATATCGTTGTAAAATAATAACTGCACTTACCTTGTCGACCAATGCTTTATTTCTTCGATCCTTTTTTTTAACTCCACTTTCCAAAATTGCAGCTTTGGCAGCGACCGAAGTATTTCGTTCATCCACAAAATCAATCTGAACATTTGGCAACATCTGAAGTACCCATTCAGAGAATTTTTCAATTTCCAACATTAAAAATGTGTCCGTTCCATCTTTATGCACAGGTTTGCCAAGTACAATTTTATGTAAATTCTCTGTTGTATTGTATGCGAGCACAAAATCTTTCAAATCATTGGTAAAAATGGTGTCAAGTCCACTCACAATTAATTGCATAGGATCAGTTACAGCCAATCCACATCGTTTAATTCCGTAATCAATTCCCAGTATCCGCGACATCCTCAATTTATATACAAAGATAACTATCTCCTTCCTGATAAAGAACAGGAACGGTAAGCGATAGTTTGATCGCTTACTTAAAAAAAAAGACCCCCTCCATAACTTTTATGGAGAGGGGTCCCATCCCAAAAACAGTAAACTCTTTAGAACAAAACGAATTTAGCCTTACTTGATGACAACCATTCTCTTCGTCGCGGTATAACCGGCCGCATCCAATTGGTAGAACAGAACTCCTGTTGCTCCTAATTGTGATGTATTGAGTTCAAACTGGTTATATCCTTTAGTTGCGTTCATAACACTCTTGTGCAGAACTTTACTATTGAGATCATAAACCGTAATCGTTGCTTGAGCTGCATCTGGCAGTTCATAACCAACAATCGTGAACTCAGAGAAAGGGTTGGGTTGATTTTGGTAAACAATGATTCCTTGATGAGTCTTCACTGTACCATTTTGGTTTCTGAATCCCAACTTGAGATCCATATCTTCAACTTCTGCATTAAAAGCTAATGCAGGAGTAATTATCGAATTAAATTGTAGTGCATTTGAGAGATTACCTTGTGAAAGAGCCTTGAATTTAAGCGTGAATAATTTATCACCATTGTTGACGTCGAAATCAACATTAGTGTTCCAGCTTAAGGTGACCAATCCTTGGCCAAGCGCAACCAATCCTAAATGATCTTGGTTTAGGCTACAAGCCGCTGATTGAACATCTACAAATTCAAGTACTTTTGGATCAAACTGAATCGTAAACTGCATACCAGTTAATCCGTAATTATTTAATACACTGACAGGCACAACCACATCCAAACCGGATGTAAATGTCATTTCTTGTGTGATCAATTCCAAGGTAGTATTGTTTCCTCTTGTTGTCACCGCACCAAATCCTGCAGTTGCATTACCGGTAATATCTCCAATTTTTATTCCCTTGAAGTCAATTCCATTCATGTCTTTATTGAAAGGATCAATTTTGTAACTTCTTGGCCATTTCTCCTTCAATACTTCATCACCTGCATTGCTAAACTGATAAGCAGCATCCACAAACGCCCAGCTCTCATTGTTTGCAAATTTCGAATTGATTCCAAGTATTAATCTTCTCAATTCAACAATATCCTTTGAGGTAATATTCAAGTCATTGTTTACATCCGCCGCAATAGTTTTGTAAGGAGATGTCAATGTTTCAATACCCAGAATATGTCTTTGGATTTTCACAATATCAGCAGTAGAAACACCATTTAATGGATCCGCATTTCTGGAAGCTACAACATTGTAATTTCCATTGTTCAACGGCATGTTTGAAAATGCATATTGTCCATTACTTGTAGTGATCACTTTTGATACCGTTGGTTTGCCCTGCGAATTCTGATCTACAAGACTCACCTCAACATCATTCATAGACTGATTGTCTTCGCGATTGGAAACTAAACCATTGATCGTTCCACTTTGCAATGTTTGTCCGCAAGCCTTATTGTTATCTTGAACTTCAATAAAAGTTCTACAATAAGCCTGTTTACCTGTTAATCTGTCCGTTACCCACATTTGCACGGTTTGTTGACCTAAAGTATTGCAATCAAATACAATCGATCTATTATTTGTGTCGCTGGAAAAGCTGAGTACGATTGGATTTTTACATGCTCCATAACTTCCCTGATCAACATCATTTGCCCATACTTCAATCATACCCCAGTCGATACGTCCATCTCTGTTCGTATCTAAAGGCATCAAATCAATCGCAACTCCATTGATGCAATAAGGTGTTGGTTCTTTACAATTCAGAATCGTAAACAAACGCTCCTCAGCAGTTTTATTTCCGCAACGATCTTCAAAAACATATTTTATTTTATGCGTACCTAATGGATACCTTCCGGTTGCATCAATAAAATTGCCTACCCCAGATCTGATAATATCAAATGTTCCATTATTACCCAGATCTATCAAATATTCCCAAGCGAGTTCATCACCTGGTGTGCAATCATCTGATCCGTGTGCTACGAGGCTTATAAAACCATTCGTACAAGAATCTAGCGTACAAACTGTAGTATCCTGTGTTGGAATAGCATCCAAAGTAGGATCAACCAAGTTATTCACCTTAATGATTTGATCATGTGTGGCTACCTGAAATTGCGCACCTGATGGTGTGTACACAACCTGACACCAGTCAATGACTTTCCATTTACGGATAATCTTATAGCAAGCATCGCCACCCTGGACAATTCTAAATAAATGATCTTGTGAGCTTATTCCTAACAAATCACACTTGGTTTCATTGTGCAGAATTGGAAATAGACCTAATGAGTCCGGAGTTAATCTATCCGGATCTAAGCACATGTAAAGAGTTGTGTCACGTGGCCACCAAATATTGCTGAAGTTATATGGATTAAAGTTCACAAATGTGATGGTTTGAGTACAGGTCTCTGATCCATTTCCATCACTAACAACCCATGTTCTTACGATCGATCCAACATTACATTGTGTTCTATAATCAACATGACTTGGATCGATGTCAAATTCACAATTGTCATGAGCAAAACCATCATGGAAATTAACGGTCACAGGAACTCCTCCTGCACCTTTATAAGTTAATGATCTTGCTTTATTAAAGTATGCAGAATCTGTTTGCATGACTCCAAAAACACTTAGGTCATTTATATCGAAGTGGAAATCACATGAAACTGTAAGATCTTTAGGTGGGTGACAGGTAGGCTTAATTTTATCCTGTACTTCTATTTGCACCATACAATCATTATAGTTACCGTGTTTATCTTTTGCACGGAATATGACAGTTCTTGTTTGACCAACATCAGCACAACAGAACTCCACATATGGTCTGAACCATGTAATGTTCTGACCACAAGGTGCACCATTGTCCATTCTTCTTACCAGAAATGAATCAATATGGCAGTCGTCATAACTTCCATCATCAAATGTTTTTGCATAAACATGTGTTGTCCCGTAAATAGATAGTGATACAACTGTTTCCCGATCACAAATTGCAACTGGTGCAGTTTTGTCCAATACAGTTACGAGTATAGAATCTACGCCGAGATTATAACATTTGTCATAAGCACGATAATAAATTTTATTTACTCCAACAGGTAAAACAACAACTCCTCCATTAGAATTATTCTTGATTCCGCCTGGATACACTAAATCGACGCGTACATCTCTATTATTACAAGAATCAAATACGATTGCCGGAGGTATATTTACAGTTGCCTGACATTTATATCCGCCATCAGTTGTTGCTTCAAAATCATAAGGGGCGTGCACATATGGTGCTTCGCGATCTACAACTTCAATAAACTGCATACAGACACGTACAACTTCGGAGTTACACCACCATTCCCTGATGGTCCACATCCTCATATATTTTTGTACACAATTGATAACCCCTAAATCAATATCTTCATAAGTCACCGCGATATTGCAATAAATATCACGCACAGGCCAAATATCGATGGTCTCAATAATCAAAGGCGATTTTGAAACGGTATCAGAATATTGAGGAACACCTGTATAATCGGGGTGGGGATGGCCATTCTTATCGAGCGGGATTCTATTGTATTGAATATCTTTACAATTGATCGCATTGCCTAAAGCAATGGTATGACTTTCAGGACAAATCACCCTTGCCGTATCAAATCGCTTCAACAAAATTGTATCGCTGCATACTGGCGATTTATTACCCCAAATATCATAAGCTACATATTTGCGAACGACTTGTTTGATATATCGATTATCACAATTTAGTGGCATAATTAATTCATCGGTTAAAATAACCGTGTCTAAACCGCAACCATCATATGCATAAGGAGCATATGTTGATGCGACAAAACAAGGAATTGTATCGCGTGCACATTCAATTGTGGGCGGCAATTTGTCTTCAATCTTTGCATAACCCCAACATCTGTTTCCTGAAATGTTGTCGCGAATTTCAACTTTTAAAGTTTCACCAACATAAGCTCCGGTTACTACCGGTGAGGTAGGAATCGGGATGTCGTATTTTAAAACTCTAACAGTGAATTGTCCGCTGGGACAAGCCGTTAAGGTGTCATTAAGCATCATGGCAGCTGTCACCGTAGCTTGGCAGTTTGCATCTAATGATACTTGAATAAGTGAATTACAAGCCATTGAACATTGGGCTTGGAGTGTTCTGGTGGGATTAAATACTACCAGCCACACAAGGCAGATAGAAAAAAACAGGCGTGAACCTGAATGAAAATTTTTTAATCTGCGGAAGTCAAACGTAAAGTTCGTTTTCTCCATGAGATCCTCTATTTAGTTGTTAAAAAATAATAAATGCATATACAGTCTTACCGAAGTGCCATACTTCAGCAATTGCTAAAAACATTTTTATTCTTCCTCAGATAACCACAGATTTAAATTGAATCTGTTTAGGTTCTTCAAAGGAAGAGCCTAGAGGGTCTAAAATCATTGGGTTGGATGGTAAGCTAAAATGCTTGTAATAAAGAGAGGATCTTTACAATTCTTTGGTTGGGATAAAAAACTTACTACCGCAAAGGTAGAATATATATTCAAATTACCAACTATTTGTTAACTATTTTGTTTCAGCGTATTATAAATAGCGGATAATCGTAATACAATGGCAAATGTAAAGGGCTTGGATATATTTTACACTAATAAATGAGGTAATTTTTTATATTATATTATTTTATAATATATATTTATTTGAATATCAGCTTTTTTTAAATGAATTATTTTTAAAATATTAGACTGTATTCCAAAAATCACATTTCTGCGCTATTTACTTGCGATTTATGGCATCTTTATCAAATTTCCCTGCTCAACTGCATCTCCACTCTTGAAATAATAGATAAAACTTCCTTCGCCAGGCAATTCATTTGATTCAATTAAAATCTCATTCATTCCCTTATGTACCTGAATAATCTTTTGGATCAATATCTTTCCACTCAATTCAAATACATAAAAGTTAGCTTGCCCGCGGGAGCTCGAATGGAAGCGCATTCTACACAGCTCATTGAATGGATTAGGATCTGCAAACCACTCACTGATTCTCGGAATTTCGTCAACACCTTCTATAAAACTAAATAAGATCGGAGTTGGAACGTCCCCGTCTTGAAATATTTCATTCCGCAATTCATTACCCGGACGAATGGCATCAGAAATAATACCACTTCTACTCGCTCTCAATACAAAACGAATCACAGGCTCTCCTGAGTTCCAATGGAAAACATCTTCATTGGATATCAGTGATACTTTTAGTTTTCCATCCTCAAAATTGTATTCATCTTCAGTTAAGTTTCTGTTTTCTTTCCCGTCTATAAAAAGTTGCAACTGATATAGCTCTAAATATTTCGGATCTATTTGCAAATGAAACTGTATTCCACTTGCGTTTAAGGATTTATCTGTTTGTAGCTCCAATTGGATAAGATCACCTTTTGAATACTTTTTATTCATCATGTTCAAACCAACTTTCCGAAGTCGATCTTCCATGCCTTCATCAAAGTTTGAAACTTCATTGCTGATATCCCCAACTTTTATGGCTCTTAAATTGATCAGTGAATCTTGCCAAAATCCATCCAATAGAATACCCTTATCAATTTGATCTGCTAATGGATTTAATACATTCACAAATTTGTACGCTTCATCAATAAATCTCCAGGACTCATTAACTGGAACATTATCAATTTTTCCTAAAATAAGTTTCCTTATCCAGGTAATATCTGCAGTAGTTAATCTTCCATTTTTATCGACATCTGCTGCAATCCATTGGTATGGATTATTAAATTCTTCTACTCCTAATATATGTCTTTGCAGGAGAACAATATCCTGCGTGCTTAAACCATAAGTCCAATCCTTATTGTGGGTCGCTTGTAATCTGTAAGGCTTATTCGTAATAATTCTATTAAAATGATAATTGCCCAAATCATCTGTCATTCTTTCCTGACCCAGACCATCAAGATATACTTGCACTCCAGACATAGGTAGTCCGGCCGTACTTTTTATGATGCCATTTACATCTCCGATTCTGACGGCAGTAGTACAATGATTATTTGGGTCAAATACATGAACCCTGGCAATACAGCTACCGATATTTCCTGCAGAATCTTTTACAAAAACCGTAAAAAAGAATGTATCCGGAATAGTTTGTAAATCTGCACAGGTAATATATCTGCAAGTATCATTAAAATTTGAACTCGAGAAAGCAATGAGTAATTCATCCGATGCTGTACAATTATCATGATAATCATCTAGTAGGCCTCGGGCCGTCAATTTAATACTATCATTAATATTCATATTAAGAAACAAAATTCTACAAACTACTGCAGGGTTTTCAAGGTCAACGACTATTACAGTTGTTGTATCATATATGATTCCGCAAGAATCCTCAGCTGTAAAAATAACTTTTGTTGTACCAACCGGATAATTTCCACTGGCATTGGCACCTCCGCTGTTAAATGAATTCGTGATCGTAGCAAAAACATCACAACCGCTTAAACTGGCAGATTGCAAATTTATAAATCTGGAACAAACGCCAGAACCGTTTCCAATTGTGGTGTCGCGCGGACCGGTCAATTTAGAATGTGCCAGGCTAACTAATAAAATTCTTTGAGTATCTCGAGCAGTCTCTCCAGTACAAGCTGAATAGGCGGTCCAGACTCGCTTCAAAATTTCGCAACTATCGGGATCAAATTCAATGGATAAATCTGTGAAATTAAAGTAAACGCTTGCACAAGTATCTTCAGGTATCGTTGGAAAACTGTTCAAATCAAGCGGACTTCTCCCCGCACAGGCAGGTAAGATAGTATCACGAGCCCAAATAATATCAGCAACATCAAACCTATAATAATTCAAGATTGTAAGTAGTTGTACGCATGAACTATCAACAGACCCATCAGGGTAAGTAATATAAAATTTTCGAATGACCTGGCCATTTTTACAACTATCAATTTCTACATCATCCAGGTATGAACTTTCTATGGAGTCCAAACAAGCTGAAATGACATAATACCTACCTGTAAGATCTAGATCCGTATAATCCTGGCTACAACTTAGTTCCAAATCATTGGGACAAATGGGCGGCGCTACCGGATTTTTATCTTGAACGTAAATTTCAATCATACAAAAATTCATATTTCCGCTGCAATCTGTTGCCTTCAAAACCAACATCAAAGTATCGCCAACATCTTCACAACAAAAATAAACTTCATCGCTATATAATGTATCCTGAGGTCTTCCACATGCTGCAGTCATTCTTCTGATCTGAATCGTATCAATGCAACAATTATCGTGTACCAAACCCCTGGCCGCAATAAATTCAGCGGTGACCGCAATTTTTCCTCTTGGATCAAGTGAAACGACCAAACCAGGCGGACAAATTAAACTTGGGCTAATTCGATCCCTCACCATTATTGTAGATGTGCAGGTATCCGAATTGCCACAAGGGTCAATGGCTATATAATTCAAAGTATGTAATCCAACACTTAAGGTAAGCATACTTCCGGGAACCACAACATAAGAACTATCCACTCTGATGGCCGTTAAAATACCAGCGTTTCCGCTACAAACGTCTGTGACCTGAGCAGCAGGTAATAAGTAACTAGCTGTACATGTATTATATCTCGTAAATAAAACAGTATCCCTCGGACAAACAATATCCGGTTTTGTGGTATCTGAAACGAGAATTTCCTGAGGATGTGATCTCATAGCGCGAGTACACCAATCAACAACCAACCAACGACGGGTAATTTTTATCATTCCTCCACAAACGATTATCGAATCATCAACATGTGATGCAGCAAGATTACATAAGTGACTTACCGTATCACCAAATAAAGTTGGAACTCCTGTACTGGTCAAATCTGGATTTGGACAATAGACTGTGTCATTAGGTGGAAATTGAATGCTGTCTACACTTGCCTTCTTAAAATAAATATCCTGAATACAACTGCTAGAATTTCCGGACTGATCAGTTGCAATCCATTTCAAATGCATAACCATACTATACCTGGGATACAAACAATTAAATTGTTCTAATTGCATATCTGCTAAAAGCATTGCATGTGTTTGACAATTGTCAGTAGAAAATACAAACTGACTATAATTAACTTCAAAAGGATTATTGGCACATGAAATGGTATCTGCTCTGCAAATGATCGTTGGTGGCAATTTGTCTTCTACAATTAATGTTGTCCAACAACTCATACCTGTTGTGGTATCAATAACGGTTGCCGTTATCGTTTTGCCAATATTAGAACAATACACCTTGTTTTGACCTGTTTGTCCCACAAATACCTTAAACACTCCGTAGTTTACATGATTATCCGTCAGCAACATTTTAGGTGAAATTATTGCTTCACCATTCTGGTCCACAGATATTTGCACTTGTCCTTTACAACTTAATTGCGCAAATTCAATAGCTTGATCGCTTAAATTATCAACTCCGTAAGTTGAAGGCCAATCCTCAGGACAGGCCTTCAAATCATTACAGAATTTGAATCCAAACATCCATACTAAAGTAAATACAGACACTTGAATCAACTGTTTTGGGATGGGATGATTTATAAAACGATTTTTCATAAAGGTCGATTTTTTAAAAATCAAAAATGTATGCTTATAATATTTTATAATGCAATTAATTTAATGTGCTGAACTTGATTCTCCTGTGAAAATTTTAAATAATAAATACCAGGAGCTCCAAAATGAATCCTTGGAATTTCAATCTTATTTAATCCCTGTTTTAGTTTAAAAGAAAGCTTTGTCAATATTTTTTGCTCCGCAGAAATAATCTCCGTTGCGATATGCGTATCTTGGTTTGTACGCAGTTCTATTTGTACAGTTTCATCAAATGGATTGGGTGCATAATTTTCAATGTAAAAAGCATTCGTGGAATGATTCCACATTTGTAACAATCCTTCAATATTATATTGCGAAACCGGTGTATACACTGCTTGCTCAAAATCTCTCAAAAAGCTAAAAGTTGGCTGACACTCCAATAGTGAATTTTTAAACTCAATTTCAAACAACGGAGTATTTTTTGAATAATTTATAATATCACTAGAATGATATGCAATTCTCAATACATTTCCACTTATCGAATAATTTTCTTCAGACCATAATGGAAGAGAACTTTTTATTCGGGATAATTCGTTGATACAAAGTCCGTCTAAAACAATACCAAATTGCACACCTGTCAAATCTCTATGGTTCTCCAAATAATACTTAACGGAATGAGCATCCAATTGATAATATACGGTTTCTGATTTTATGGCATTTTCAGAACTAAATCCATTTACGGAATAACTCAAATTCACATCTCCGAGTTTTATAGCCTGAATACTAACTTTTTTATCTTCGAAGATATTTTGAATCATTAAATACTGGCAAGCATCAATTTCCGGAAGTGGAAATAAATTATCTTGAAAAACATACTCAGGATTTATAAAAACATAACTCTTTTTATGAGCTAATTCAGTTACCCTACCTAAAATCAAATTTCTCAAATGAACAACATCCCTCGTTGTCACAGTGCCGCTCATGTCGATGTCTGCAGCAATATGTTTCAAAGGATCGTCGAAAATTTCAATACCTAAAATATGTCTTTGAATCTGAATGATATCAGCTGTAGATAAACCGTCGGCGTAATTTTTAGATAATGATGAATAAATTTGCGCCTGTGCACTTCCAGGTATATCTGAAAAAATAAAATTACCTGTCCGGTTACTTTCTACCGTTTTTTCAATTTGAGAAGATGTGAATTTTACTTGAACATCCGTGACGGCTTGATTATTTTTGGTGGTAATGCTGCCTATAATATTATATTTTTGGATTGATGTCGGACAATTTGAAAATACATCATCGATCACAATAAAAGTGTAGACTTCACTGCTGTTTCCTGCTTCATCCCAAACCACAAGTTTGACTTCCCTTTTGCCAATACTATCGCAGGTATATATCCGAATAGTATCATTCATGTCCGAAGAAAAAGAATATCTTAGATTCTTCGCTTCAGTACAATTGTCGCTACTTTTATTATTAAACAATTTAGCGTTTACCGAAGTCATGGCTCCGTTTGCCATTAAGGTCAGGCTCGAAGAAACACCATACATTGCAATTGCATAAGGGTTCTTTGAATCTCTTACTTCAATTTGAATTTGGATAGACCCTTCATTGTGGCAAGAATCTTTAGCAAAATAGTTTATGAGGTGACGTCCCACCGGAAATAATCCACTTGCATTTTTTCCATTACCGGCCCTGTTTATGGTTTGATCAGAAAAATAATCAACTTCAAACCGGAAGCTGATATTTCCGGTGCTTCCACAATCCATTGCTTGAATATCCGGAAGAATGACATTCCCGGCTTCACAATTTGAAGTTTGGATTCCGACTATGGTATCGTTCACCCCAAATAAAACTGGCGCAATCGTATCAAATATTTTTATCTCTTGAGTATATACATAATAACCATTTTCCGGAACTCTTGGATTCGGCTGGAATAAAGGATTGTATTTACACCAATTGATAACTTTCCAATGCCGCAATACTTTTGCACAAACGCCCCCATGATTAAATTGATAGACATCATCCTGACTGGTTATCTGTAGGAGTGCACATTTATCATCATTTACAATAGGAGCACCAGAATGGATTGTATCCAAATCTACTCTGCATGCATATATCATCGTATGTGGGGGCCAGGTCAAATGTGCCGGATTGAAACCATCAAAATTGTGAGTTCTGTTAATTGTTATGGTTTGTCTGCATTCTGAAATCAGACCATGTCTGTCTTCAGCAATGTAAGACCGTATAAAAGTACCTGAACCGCAAGCATCCAAATTATCTTCATCCAAAGTATCAATATCCAGCAAACCGCAATTATCAAATAAATGCACATGAGCTTTCTTCAATAAGCTGTCCAAATGGACTCCACATTGAACCGTTAAATTAGGAGGGCAGATTATTTCCGGCGGAATTTTATCGCGAACCAAAGCCTCAACCATACAATCTATGTACCTCCCTCTTAACAAACTATCACTTACAGGACCATAACCCGGAAATACATCATAGACCCTTAAGATTAATAAGATGCGAGATGAATCTGCGTCAGCGCAACAAAAACGAACAACATCATCAAAAGCGTTCGCTGGATTGTTTGGCGAAATACAATCAACAATCTGCGTGGCAAACATCCTTTTGATTTTAAAATATAGATGATGGCAGTTGTCTGAAGAACCCCCATCAAAAATATAAGCAGGAGCTTCTGCGAATCCACTTTCAGTTAAACTTATGGATTGTGCAGGTGCACAAACGACTTGGGGTAATTCTGCATCGTGTATGGTTACTGTCATGGAATCGAGACCCGACATACGGCAGTTATCTTCAATTCTATAATACACTTTAAAGACACCGGGAGTAAAATAAAACAAGCCACCATTGGAACTTAAACTTCCATATGTGCTATAAGTCTGAAATGTGAGTATTGGACTGCAATTTCCGCTAAAAGTCGCTGGCGGAAGTTGAATAGTGGTATCACACCTGGAAAGACTTCTGATGTGAATGGTAATATCAGCAGGAGCCTGGACATTTATGGCAAAAGCTGCATCATTCTTTACCACCTCGAATGCAACGGATCTGCCCTGAACGGACAAAAGTAAACATCCAATCAGGACAGACCAAGAGGACATGGGAAATTTCAATACTTGCCAAATTCTTTCTAAAGAGTCTATGGTGCACATATTCGCTGAGTTTCAGTAATCGTTGACAAATGCTACCAGCTATTCATGAATGCCGGATTTTACCAGCTCATAAAGTCTATAAATCTGCTTACAGTTTATTTCTAAACCGGATAAAAGAAATAGACAATTTTAGTAAGTAGCGCTAAAAGTCTGCTTACTGTCGTGGGGATTATTACTGAAATGGGAGATGTTTCTAGGATGTGAGATTTAATCAAAATGATTAATCACATTACAAAATTATGTAATATTTAATTAATTACATAACAATAGATTAAAAATATATTACATTTTTATTTTATATATATAATACTATATTACAAATTATTTAATATTAAACAATAATATAATATGTTATAGACATTTACGATCCCTGTTTTATGCAACTAAATCTATTCTGGTTCGTCCAATTTAATACTTACTAGGTTAAAAGCAAAGTTTGTAGCTCTCTCAATATGATCATGAAAATTCAAAATGCTATAACTAATTGGGCTGAAGATTGATTCCCCTAACTGGATCTTATGTTAAGATTGACCTATATTATTATTATGAGTGTATTCCCAATCTCAATGACTGCGCCTCTCGTATGGACCCGTGTGGTTAATTCACTAAGCCTTAAATAAAAAACTAAATCAAATCGAGTTTATAAGGCTCTATTACGGGTTCCTGATACCTATAACGTTGACAGATTTGTTTGCAATCAATGGCTGTTACCTTCCTGGATTCTATCGATCCCATTCAATTTTTTGAAAAGCAGAGTTGAGCGTGGAGAGATTCAAAAAAATAAACCCAGAATCGCGTTTGATCACAATCATACGCAATTCTGGGTTTAGCTCAAAAAAAAAGCCCCCTCCCGATTGCTCGAGAAGAGGCCATCCCAAAAACCGATTTAACTTTTCTCATGTTTGGCGATCTAAAACCGCCGCACAAAGAGGACTTTGGGAAAGGTGGTGATCGATTAATCGATCACTACCATCCTCTTAGTTGCTGTATGGTTTACGGCATCCAACTGATAGTACAATACTCCACCAGCATTCAATTCAGACTTCTGTACCTTGAAGGTATTTAAGCCTTTTGTGCCCTGTGTTTCGTATACTCTCAATACTTTGCCAGTTACGTCATAGATGCTCAGTTTAACCGCTCCAGCTTCTGGTAAACGGTAGCTGATTACTGTCTCCTTTGCGAATGGGTTTGGAGAGTTCTGGTATAATTCGAATACACCAGATTCTACAACTCCTCTTTCTGTGCGAACACCTAAGTTAACATCTTTGATATTCAATGATGCATCATAAGCTTCTGCTGTTGTAACATCAGATGTGATTGCCAACAGGCTGCCAATACTTGCCTGGCTGCTTGCACGGAATACAACTGTGAACAAGGTAGCATCTGCATCAACGCTTTGTGCTACTTTGTTATTCCAGCTAGTAGTTAAGATACCTTCATTGATTCTTCCAGTTCCGAAATTGCTTTCGTCTGCATTTAATTCTCCAGCTTCAATTCCTTCAAATGTCAATGCTTGACGATCAAATCTCAATGTGAACTGGTATCCAGAGATATTGGTAAAGTTGCTTGATTTGAATTCAACTTTGTACAGTTCACCTGCAACAGTGGTGTTGTTTTCAACTTCAAGGTTCAATTTACCATTGCTTCTAGTGCTGCTTCCAGCTACTTGATGTCCTCTGGCGTTATTAGTTACATCTCCCATTTTAACTGCTACGAAGTTTTCAATGATGTTAGATCCGTTTTGAACATTAGCGTTAATCTCACGAGGAGCGCTATATGGTTTTGTAGGATCCGCGAACACATAAGTCTTCGGTACAAATGTCCAAGACTGAACTTTATTAAACTGGCTGTTGACACCTAAGATCAGTTTTCTGATTTCAGAAACGTCAGCAGCAGTAACAGTTTCACTCAAGTTAACATCTGCAGCAATCAATTTGTAAGGAGAGTTCAATGATTCGATTCCAAGAATATGTCTTTGGATCTTCACGATGTCAGCAGTACTTACTCCATTAACTGGATCATCATTTCTTAAAGGTTTAACCTTATAAGAATTGGCAGCCAAGTCTCCGAATAAGTATTTACCATCAGCCAATGTGATCATTTGTCTCATCATGTTATTTGATAAGTACAATTGAACATCAGTTAATTCAGTTTCGTCATTGTTTTCAGTTTTCAAATCTCCGGTAATTCTACCTTTGAATGAACCTGTGTTAGGACAGATATCTTGATTGTCCTGAACAATAACTACAGTTCTGCAATAGTCAGTATTTCCTTCTTCGTCTTCAACCCACATTTGTACATCAACTACTAATTCATCATTAGCACCTGCTGCTACGAAATCTGAACAACAGATTGTGATTCCAGTCTTTGTAGGATCTCCATCGAAGTAGAATAATAAGTCTTCTGCATCTGTGCAATTGTCGAAGCTACCTCTGTCAAGGTCTTTAGCCCAAACAGTAACACAACCACTAGATGGCATTGGTACAGTTATTACACCTGTCAAACAGTATGGAGTTGGAGCTTTGCAGTCTTTCACTTCGAACAACTGACAAGTAATACCAACATTTCCACAACCGTCTTCAACGTGCCAGCAAATATTGTGAATACCTACTGGGTAAGTACCACTTGCACTGAATGGATCATTTTCATTGTCTGCATAAGGATTATCATGGAACAATGGTGTACGACCAGCAGCAAATTCTTTACGTGTTAATGGACCTACAACGGCATCTTTACCGGAATAAGCACCTTTTCCATCGTTAAAGAAATCGATCTTATACTCATAGAATAACCAATCTAATGGGCTACAATCATCAGTTGCATCAGCAGTGATGTTGATATGACCATAACAAATTCCGTTTGTTTTAACAGCTGGTTCGCAATCGCCAACAGTGATTGAAACTGTAGGCTTATTGGTATCAGTAACTTTGATGATTTGTAAATACTCCCATCTTCCGTTAACAGGATCCAAACTTGGATCGTACTGACACCAGTCAATAACAACCCATGTACGAAGAACCTTGAAGCAAGCATCTGGCTCGATTGTGAATATTTTATCAAACTATTCGATACTAATCAAAGCACAAAGATCATCTGCACCATTTTCAACAACTGGTCTTCCTAATAAAGGATTATCAGGGCTGATGTTAGCTCCACAACCAGCGATGGTTGTAGCCTGACCTGTACAGTTACCTGGCCAGGTAATATCATCATCAGGATCGCAATTGTCTGCACGGTTGATATAGAATGGATCACAGTCAACAACCCAGATGGTCTGAGTAGCTGTTACGCTGATACCGTTAGGTCCACGTGCTACTACAGTTCTGGTTAATTGTCCCTGACCGCATTCGCGATTGTCATTTACACTAATTGTTGGATTGTTTCCGCATGCGCTAAGAACGTATCCATCAAATCCCCATGTCAATTCATGTTTTCTGTCAGCGTGAGCTGTATCAAACAATGATTGATAGTATTGACAAGCTCTGTTCCAAGCTGGTGGATTTGAAGGTGGTGCACCAGGTACGAATCCTGGGTAACCAGTGATATCATTTCTTACGCAATAGTTATAACATACTAAGTCATTAGTTACGACTTTCTTTCTATTTGTCAAATCAGTAACAACTCTACCGAAAGTAGGATCGTTAGGATCATCTAAATTGTCAACATCAAACCAGAACCAGCAGCTCACCACGATATTCGGTGGAGCAACAACTGTAGGTACACTCTTGTCTTGAACTTCAACTTCAACCATACAATCGCTGAAGCGGTTGAATAAGTTACCACCTGGGTTCATTCTTGAAGGAGCAATTGGACCTACGCCTGTTTCGCGATCAAATACGCGGAAAACTACCATTACAGTATTTCCAACATCTGAACAACAGAATTTAACATGGTCGTCGAAATAGATTTGATTTCCATCAAGGATTGCATTGTCATCACCATTGATACCGGCACAATTTGTACCATTATCAGCCTGGTTTGCATTGCTACCGTTATTGGTTCCTCTCAGGTGCTCCATACGGATTACCTTGAAGAAGATATGAGGCTGACAATTGTCAAAACTTCCCTGATCGAAAGATTCAGCAAATATTTTTGCAAAATTTTCTCCAGGAGACTGATTTCCATTGATAGAAACAACAGTTCTGGCTTCGCAAACTGCAATCGGAGGTACATTGTCTAATACGTTTAAAGCAATTCTTCTCTTTGTGATATTTCCACAGCAATCTTCAGCAATGATGTATCCACTTTGAAGACCCAATGGCATATCTACAACGACATAACCACTAGTTTCATTTCCAAGTACAGTTCCGGCCTCAACTTCTACAGTATAATGTATTTCATTACTGCAATTGTCAATCAACCAAGCTGGTGACACTTCCCAACGACCTGTACATGTCCATACTTCCATATTTACTATAAGCGTATCTGGATATAAAATCTTTGGTCCTTCAGCATCAGCAACTTTAATGATTTGGTTCACACCGCCTAACTGGCTAGTACACCAATCCATAACAGTCCACTGTCTGATAATTTTGTAACAACCAACATCACCGGCATCGCAACCAGGAGTTGCAAGGTCAATCGTGATATCTTTCCAGGTTACACCTAAGTTTCTACAGTTAACGCCACCTGGGTAGCCTGTTCCATGCCACATCACAACCTCATCTGGTCCCCAACAAACTGGATTTGTTGGTCTCCAGTTAGGGTGAGCAGGATAATAAATTGGATACGGGCTTGGATGACCAGCATATTCGCCAGCATCGATACAGTTCCAACCTAAAGTCTTAGGTAAACGCTCGCCAGCGAGGTCACCTGCAGGACTTGGAAGGAAACCACCAGTTGCAAACCAATGTGCGGAATCAAGTAAATAACCATCTACGCAATATGGATTTGGAAGGTAGTGTGGAGTAACATCTTTATCATATATCTTACCATTACATGAAAGCATTGGATTTTCGATATTATCCCAGTTTAATGGAACAACTGCATCTGATAAAGTCCCTAAACCAACCTGAATTGTTTGAGCACAAACTGCTTTGTTTCCTGAATTATCAGTAGCAGTCCATGTTCTTACAATAATTCTATCAAATCCAAAATCACAACCTAAGATGCTTACATTGTCTTTGTAAGTCAAACCAGCACCACCGCAGTTTTCAACCACTGTTGGGAAACCTGTATAGTCTGGTGAAGTTGGAGAATAACAAGGTACACAAGTATCTCTTGGACAAGTGATCGCTGGTGGCCATTTGTCTTCTACTGTTGCATGTCCCCAGCAGCTGTTTCCAGTTGCAAGATCGCGAACAGTAATTTTTAATTCACGTCCCAAATCTTGACTTCCAACTTGAACGCCAGGAGTATTAGGTGCGCGATCGATGATTGCATTGGTTACCCAATCGCGTACTTCTACGACGTAATCATCATAACACTTATATGGACCTCCTGAAAGAACTTCGTCAGCTGATATTGTAGCTAAACAGTTTTCATCGAGGCTTATTTGAATTTCATCATGACAAGCTAAAGCAGTTACTGTATTTGGATATGCATTTACGCATACATCAAATGTGCAACGACCTACGTTTCCTTGAGCGTCAACTGCTTCATAACAAAGAGTTGTACAACCTACAGGGAAATAACAGCCAGGACCGTAAGGACGACCACAGGTCTGGCGAATGCGAATCATATTGTCAGCAGTAGCATAAATAATATCTCCTACATAACCAATTGGACGACAAGCACCCAAGTGACCGATAGAAGCTGCTGTATTTGAAGAAATACCACCTGCAATGATACCTGTATTGATTTGCATCAATCCGTTTCCGAAAGGACGACCTCCATTACAAGAACCAAAGTTTGGTGAAATCATTTCAAAACGGGTTCCTAAACCTCCACCGATGAATAAACCTCTGGTTTCTCCAGCAGCAAGGAATAAGTTAGATGTTCTGGTAGAACCAATGTTGACAACAAACGATCCATCGCAGTCGTATACAGTATCTCTGGAAGGCGCGCCCGCACCACCCATATATAATGTATCTCTTGCAGGTGCTGTAACGGGTAAAGCCCTGATACCATCAGCAGCAGTGGTTCTTCTCATCAAAGTCCACAATGCTTTTGGAGATACCCCGTTACAACCGGTAGAGGCAGGGTTATTGTTATAACCTGTCAAACCTTGTTCCCAAGTCTGGCCAGCAGCATTCTTAGCATAAACTTCGAAAATACCACCTGTACTGGTGATACCTGCGCAACCTGCAGAGAATGAACTGATGAATCCGAGAATCGCAACCTGTTGAGGTGTATTGTTGGTAACGTTAAAGATAAATCCTGATGGGTTTACGGCATCGTAACCGCAGAAGGCAAATCCAGCATTACAACCTACAGAAGTAGCTTCATTTACAAAGTTTGCACTTGGACAGTTATCCATAGCCATTAATGGCGGTGCATCCCAGGAGCCTTCGCATTCTCCGGGACCTAAGTTTATGATCACTGCTTTAGGACAACCAATAAAGGTAGGTGGTTCAGTATCTTGAACGTTGATCGGTAATACCGCACGTACTAACTGACCGTTATTTTTAGCAAAAGTTCTAAATACGCGATAAAAACGACCTGCGCTTGCAGAGAAAGTATCGATACCAGCGCCTGCAGGCATCATACTATCTACGCATTCTACGCATGGTCCTCCGAGTCTGAACTGGAATGAAGGAACGCACTCTCCGAAAGTTGTGTTTGCTCCCCAACCATGGTCAGGTCTTACAAAGTTATTACCTACAGTATAAAGACCCGGGGCAATATTATACGTTTGAATAACACCATTACCTGATTGATAATTACCAATAGGAGTCCAAGGACCACCCGCATTGTTTGCTATTTGTAACTGGTAAACATCACCAAATGATGCCGTTTGTGTAGTACCAACTGCTAACTGAATCGCTGGAACCAAAGGTTGACCAGGATTACATGGTGCAGTAGGTGGCCCTTGAGTTGGTAATACAGGTCCAGGAACTGTGGTTATCGTAACGATACCGCAACCGAAACAAGTATTACAACCTTCTGCAAACGTACAACCGGTTTCATTTCTTGGAACATTCGGTCCTAAGTTTACAATTTGAGTAGAAGCGCAACCCGGAACATTCAGGGCTGGCTTAGGTACATTGACTAAAGCGCGGCAACTGCCAAGCGTCAAGCCAATAGTAATGGCAGGAAGGGTGTCATTGGTATTTACACCATTGATCACCGTTTCTCCCACAAAGTAACAAGTACCGGATTGGGTTTGGGCCTGTAATCCGAGACCTGAACTTATCAAGCAAAGCAACAATAAGCTTGTCGCTAGCTTCATAGGATTCGTTAAAAAATTTATTTTCATGAGATTTTGGTTTTGCAATTAAAATAAAGATTAAAAAGCCAGTAAGTCAAAGACTCCTGCTTATTTTTTGAATTTATTGACCATTTCAGTATAGTCTCTATTCCAGCTTTTTGCATAGAAACCGTATGCTCCTGTCGCAGTACCATCATTGCTGTTTTTATGCAATATTGGATATACCTGCGCCATAATAAGGGGCATATCAAAAAATGGCTCAACAACATTGGTTAATACGTGCTGGTAAGCATCAAACAAAATCCTTTTGTCCATGTTGTTTGGATCTTGTTTCAATTCTTCCAACAAAAGATCAACCGCATTCTGAGCAATTTCAGAACACTCAATTTTTGACTTGAGCGGTGGAAGTACAGATTCCGGAGTTGGAACTGATTGTGCTGAGACATGATTTGCGACACTCAGCAAGACCAGCATAAAGACACCGGTTATGAGAGTTTTGGCAGAACATGAAACAGACTCAAAAAAGTAAAAATTCGTCCTTTTCATGAGAAATAGTTTTGGTTATTTAATAAAATTTTTTGCTTCGCCTATATATAAAACACACTGATGTTCCACGCAGACATTGACTGCGCAAACATCAAAGCACTTTACATATTTTTTTCAAGATTTGCAGGAATCGCTTCGTCGGCTTCATCCTTCCCCCTCAGGTTTGCTTCATACCTATATAATCCTACCTGATGAGGTTCAATCCATCTACGCAAAGATATACAGATTCCATTTCTGCCACACTTTTTTTTTAATATTTTATAAATATATGTGTATGACACTGTAAATCAATACTATATAATCTAAAAAATCTTAATAAAACCTTAACTAAGAGGGACATGATGAACCAGGATTGACTGGGATTGACTGTGATTGACTGTGATTGACTTGTGATTGGCTGTGATTGGTTGTGATTGGCTGTGATTGGCTATGATTGGCTATGATTGACTTTGATTGGCTATGATTGGTTGTGATTGGCTATGATTGGTTGTGATTGACTTTGATTGGTTGTGATTGACTTTGATTGGCTATGATTGGTTGTGATTGACTATGATTGGTTGTGATTGACTATGATTGGTTGTGATTGGCTATGATTGGTTGTGATTGGCTATGATTGACTATGATTGACTATGATTGGTTGTGGAAATGATCAGAATTCTACAAAATGATGTAATATCATGTGAACTCCTTCACACTTGGTGCGCTATTATAATACAGAACCCGAGATTCTTTTAGATCCATTACAAGTTGCAGAGAATTAACCAGTTCATCAAGTAACAAAGACTTTGAAGATTTAAAACAGCAAGAATCTATGAACATTTATCCAAATTTGAACTGCTTCAAAAATAATATGTCCATAAATTTTATTGGACCTTGACCATCATCCAAATCATGAATTCACTAGTTAGCTTTCTTCACCGTGATCAATTGTATCGCTGAATTATTATTCGCCACCAATATATAAGGCTCACCGGAATAAGTCTTGCGGATCAATGCAATATTCTTCACATCAGATGAAATTACCAATCCACTGCTTTGTGGGTCTGTTTCGTCAAACCAGCCCTTGGTGTTCCCTTTAAGGAATAAGCCAGATCCAGCATCAGCTCTACCTGTTTCAACTTCAGAAACAAATAAATTGCCTCCGACCAAAAGGTCCTTTATCTTGTCGCCATCGAAATCCTCAAAAAGAATTCCATTAATTGGAGCAATCTGAGCGCGGTTCGGCAATGGTTTCATTTCAAATTTGCCATTGTTATTGATCATAACTACGCTTTGAAATGTATTCGCCTTGTAATTCAACGCATCTTTCAACATTTCACCATAAACTTCTTCCAATGTTGATTTTCCAAATTCATCATATGTTTTGAATTTATCCAATATCTGAGGCATTTGCTCTGAAGAACATTGACGGCCTCTGACCGGAAATAAATTGCCATCTTTTTTATACCAACCCAATACAATATCAGATTTATTATTGTTGTCAAAATCGCCTGCATAGACTTGAAATGGTTTATGCTTAGATGTTTGGTATTTATAATTCGCACCTAAGTTACCCACTATAAAATCCTGATCTCCATCGCCATCCACATCTGCGGCAACAATTCGATTCCACCAACCTGAGGTTTCATTCAAGGCCCAGTCTGCAGAAGAATTCTCTAGTTTGCCATTCTTATTGATAAACAAACTAATATTCATCCACTCCCCTACTACAACCAGATCCATATTCTGATCTTTGTTGATATCCAGCCAAACCGCATCGGTAACCATACCGCAATTGGCGAGTCCTGTAGACCATTTCTCTGTTGCATCTGCAAATGTTCCCTTGTTGTTTTCTAAAAGATAAGATTTGCCTGGAAAGGGGTACTTTCCTGGTGAAAGTCTTCCGCCAACAAATAGATCCTGATCCCCATCATTGTCAAAATCAACAGCAACTACACAGGATCCACTGCCCGTAATTAATGGCAATTGATTCGACTTTATAAAATTACCTTCCCCGTCGTTTTCATAAAGCCTGTCCTGGTATGCTTTGGGATCATCCCATTCGTTTCCGCCACTCACTACATAAAGATCTAAATCACCGTCGTTGTCTTTATCAAAAAAAACAGATCCTACATCTTCGTATTGTTTGTCATCTTCGAAGCATTTAAAATCCGTCCTTGAAAACAATCCGGAAGGATTCTGCAAAAACAAAGCTCCAGCTTGCCCGCTTGCACCTCCTACATAATAATCATCTGCACCATCTGCATTGACATCACCGACACAAATGGCCGGACCAAATTGCGACATTTTATGAGGAAGCAAAATTTGTCTTTTGTGATAATCATCGTAGTCATTTTCTTTATGGAAATAAATTGCATTTAATTCTTCTGTCCGATCTGAAAATAGTTTTCAGGAGTTATTTTGTTTTTCTCCGCATTTATGGCGTCTTTATAGTTGAGAATTATTTTTTGATCTACAGAAATATTTTCAAGCAGTTGTTGTTTGCCATCAGACCAAACTACTTTTAGGGAATTAATTTTTGAATCACTACCGGTACCAAAATAAAGATAATCATCAACTACCGATTGGTAGCCTCTGGTAGTAGTGAGTTCAAAAATCTGATTTCCATTATTGGTAATAATTTCAACTTTTGAATTTAGTTTTAAAGCATACTTTGGTGCATCCAGTTGAACCTTGAGAAAGTGATTATCAGATCTTTCAATGGCGTTATTTTTATATACCAAAGCCTGCTCATCTATATTGTTAACGACAAGATCTGCATCTCCATCATTATCAAGATCGCCATAAGCTGCACCTGAGCTAAAACTTTTATAGGCAAGATTTGCCTCCGATGATTTATCTGCAAATGTCAAGTCACCATTATTTTCGTAATAAAAATTTGGCACCTTAGTCGCGATCATTTGCACATTTTGTTGCCTTAAAAACCGCATAATGGACTCCGAAGGTTCGCCCTTTTTTCTCATTTCATTCGCATGGTTTATCATGGGTTTGAAAAAATCCTTATTCAAAAAATCACGATAATATCCGTTTGAAATATAAATATCTTTCCAACCATCCAGATTAAAGTCATTTAACAAAACGCTCCAACTCCAATCGGTATTATGGATACCACTCATTTGTCCAATTTCACTAAATGTTTTGTTGCCATTGTTTAATTGCAACATATTGCGCATATATGAATAATGGTAACCCATCATGTGATAACGCCAGAATCGCGGAATATCCATGCTGGCAATATTTACTTTCTCTCTATAATTATCTTCAGCAAGCATATCTAAAACCAGAAAATCCAGCAATCCATCATTATTTACATCAGCAGCATCAACGCCCATACTGCTATGACAGGTATGTTGTACAGCAGTGTAGAGAATATTTTTAAAAGTACCATCTCCTTTATTTTCAAAAAAATAATCCGGTTGCTCATGATCTACTGAAATATAAATATCTGGATAACCATCGCCGGTTAAATCAGATGTAACCAAACCTAAAGTCCAACCATAACTAAGAATACCAGAAGAAGCAGTCACATCTGAAAACGTATTATTGCCATTATTTTTAAACAATTTATTGGATGTTTGCATAGGTGGATCGCGAAAGCGATCATAATGTGTGGACTCGCCTGACATCCGATCAGGTGGATGATTCCCAACAACCAGATCGAGATCACCATCTAAATCCATATCAAAAAAACTAGCACAAATGCTATAGCCATTATCATTGATACCAAGTTCTTTGCCCTTTTCTTCAAAACCAAGTTTCCCATTGTTCATGAGCATCAGATTTTCTCGCAAAGCAGGATCCTTATCCGGATAAAAAGAACGGCAGAGATAGACATCTAAAAATCCATCATCATTGATATCTGCCACAGCGCCGCCCGTAAACCAACCCGTAAATTTTGAAAGACCCGATTTTTCGGAAATGTCTTCAAACTTAAAATTGCCTTTATTTAAATAGAGTTTATTAGCGACCAAATTTCCAGTAAATAAAATATCTGTTAGACCGTCATTGTTCATATCAAACAACAGCACTCCACCTCCATTAAAAACATTGATAAATTCTAGCGGATTAGGAAGCATATCAGGTCTTAAGTCGTTTCTGAAATTTACACCGGTATGTACGGAATCCATTAACTCGAATGCCTGTAAATTTTGATCCACCAGTGGTCTTCCGGATTGATTACTATTACAAGCAGTCATCAAAAAGAGTCCCATAAATATGACCCAAAAATTAATTTTACTTTGGATTGTGTTTCTATTTTTAAAATTCATAGTAGTAGCTTAAAATATTATCTTATGTTTCTAAAAAAATATAGTGCATTATTATTAATACCTGCCAGTACACTTGGTTTGGTATTAATTTTAATGGATTTGATATCTTTCATCATAGGGAACAAAGAAACCCGATTCATTTGCTTTCAATTGTTTTCCAAATAAATTTCCCTTCATGCCCTTATAAAAGACACCCACAGAAGCATCAGCACGGGTCGTTTCTATTTCTGCATTAAATAAATTTCCAGCAATGGCGACATCTTTAATACCATCTGCATCAAAATCTTCTACGAGGATAGCCTGAACGGTGCTAAACTGACATGCTTCGGGCAATTTTTTGACCTGAAATTTTCCAGCATCATTCAGCAACATGACGCTTTCAAATAAATGCGCTTTCAGTGATAAACCTGTTTCCAAACCTTCTCCATAAATATCTTTTAGACTCGCATCTGCAAATGAGTTATAATTTGGAAATTTTTGAGCGATCGAAGGCACTTGTTCTGATGAGCACTGACGTCCGCGAACTGGGACCAGATTTTTTCCATTGTATTTTGCAAGAACAATATCAAACGTACCATTTTGATCGTAATCATCACAATAAACCATGAAAGGTTTCTCTGTGGACGCATGAAATTTATAATTAGTTCCTAAATTTCCCACTATAAAATCTTCATCGCCATCGTGATCAATATCAGCCTGGACAATTCGGTTCCACCAACCTTCTGTATTTTGCAAATTGTATTTTTCAGAAGCTGCTTTTTCAAGTTTTCCGGATAGGTTATCAAAAATAGTAATAGGCATCCATTCGCCAACAAGGATTAATTCCGGCAAGGCATCACCTGAAATTTGAGTCCAGACTGCTGAAGTAACCATACCCACTGTTCTGAGTTGAGTTGCTTTTTCGTCAGTGACATCTGTAAAATTTCCTTTCCCATCATTCTCCATCAGATATGATTTGGGAGCATATGGATATTTGTCAGGAATAGTTCTTCCGCCCCTGAAAATGTCGAGGTCACCATCGCCATCCATGTCTGCAACCACAACGCAAGATCCACTTGATCTGATTTTGGGAAGATTTGCGAGGTTCTTCGAAAAATTACCAACACCATCATTGATATACAATCGATCCTGATAAATCGGGAGTTCTTCATCCATTTCTGTACCTCCAGAAATTACATATAAGTCTTTATCCCCATCACCATCCGCATCAAAAAACAGACTCTGCATATCTTCATAGTCTTTATCTTTTTCAAATACCGGAATTTTTTTTGCGCGAAAAGTGGAAGAATCCGTTTGCAGATATAATTGTGCAGCTTTAAAATGTGGCGCGCCTACATAAAAATCCTCTTTCCCATCGTTGTTCACATCCGCAACAGCAATAAAAGGGCCCAGTCTACTAAGCTGATGCGGCAGTAAAATTTGAAATTTATAGTCGTTAAAAGTATTTTCCTGATGATAATATAAGGGTAAGATACTGGGCTCTGTATGTTCCGCAAAAATGGGCTTATAAGATCTCTGAAAATTAGATTGCTGATTCGCTTTTGTATAATCTGCGATGATCATTTGATTAGTACTAACATTTGTTAGTACCAATTTTTTAAAATCCGGCCAATCAATTTCTATGCGATCAATTTTTTCAATATTTCCAAGGCCGAAGTGTGCAACAGGTTCACAGGAAGACAAATAACCTCTTGATGTTTTTAACTGCACGTATTGCGTTTTATCCCCATAAAACAAGCTAACTTTTGCACCAATTCCAAACTGATTAGATGGTTGGCCTTTGCATGCAATCCTCAAGTAATTTTGAGCTCCATCCAACTTGTTTTTATAAATAAATGCCGGGTCATCTATATTGTTAACGACGACATCAAGGTCTCCGTCATTACCCAGATCACCCAATGCGGCGCCATTTGAGAAACTTGTTTCATTGAATCCCCATTCCTTCATCATTTTCTTAAATTCCAGATTCTGTTGATTCTTATAAACATAATTAACCAATTTTACGGAAGGCAAAATTCCCAAAACCTGTTCAACACTGTCCACTATATTATTTTTTGCCTTCAGAAATTGTCTCATTTTTTCATTGGTATCTCTGTCGTAAACATCTCTGCGGTAACCATTAGTGACAATGATATCTTTAAAACCATCATTATCCAAATCACTCATCAATGCAGCCCAAGACCAATCTGTTTTATCAACACCTGCCAATTGAGATATATCGGTAAAAAAACCGTTGCCATGATTGTACTGGAGCACGTTGTGCATGTATTGATCCTGGAAACCCATATCTTTCAATTTCTGAAAATATTCAGGCTGCATCGCCGGCATCGTTGTTTTTGACCTTCGGTAATCTTCTGGTCTCATTTCAACAACGAGGATTTCTTCCTCCCCATCGTTGTTGATATCACCAAAATCTACGCCCATTGAATAATAGGGAACGTGATTGGTCAAGGCTTTTACACTTTCTTTAAAAGTTCCATCGCCATAATTGACAAAAATATAGTCATTTTCTATAAAGTCATTTGCTACATAAAGATCCTGCGTACCATCTTTGTTGAGATCCCCGGCAACTGCACTCAAACCATAACCATAACTTGGATAAAACCCGGCTTCTTTACTGACATCTTTAAACTGCCCATTTCCTTCGTTTCTCAACAATTTATTGGTCGTATTGGGATCAAACTCCCCCTTTTCCATAAGGCCTTTCACTTGCGTAATGGAATCTTCATTAACCCCCCATCTTTCCGGACGGTTTGTTACAAACAAATCCAGATCGCCGTCAAAGTCATAGTCGAAAAAAGTGGAAGCAATAGAGTATCCCGGATCCGCGACACCATATTTATCGGCCTCATCGATAAAAAGTCATATTTTTTTGATTGATGAGGAGCAGATTCTTATTTTTTCAGGAATATTTAGAAATCCGCCTCTTGTGATATAGATATCCATAAATCCATCACCATTAACGTCTGCTGTGGAAACGCCACTTCTCCACCCATCAAATTTGTCGATTCCGGCAAGTGCCGAAACATCCTCAAATTTGAAATTGCCTAAATTTTTATAGAGCTTATCCTGTACCTGATTCCCCACAAAATAAATATCCTGAAATCCATCGTTGTCAAAATCCGCAATAGCCACACCTGCACCATTATATATATAATTAAAACTATAAATATGTTCACGTGGTGTTTCGACGATGACATTATTAAATGTGACGCCTGATTGTTCGGGTGTTATAAGCGTAAATAACTGACCCTCAAAACTCTTATTCTTATCTGTATTACAGGATAAAGTGCAGGAAAGAAAAATGAATAATAAGGCAATTAAACGAGTGGCTGATTGTTCCATCCTTTAAAATTTGGATTGCAAATTTACCAAAGATCATTTTGTAAAAACCAAATTAACAAGGATTTAGGGAATGAACTTTGTAATTCTTCTAAATTTGCGCCAAAATAAGTTTGCATGAAAACACATTTAATTTTATTTTTTTCAATTCTAGTTTTAGGATGTTCAGATAGTCCAAATAAAAATGAAGTTTCTAAAGAAGAAGTTGGTCAGGAACAAAATGATATTTCGAATAGTTCAGATAAACCCACTTTAGATTCCAACGACCCATTTATGATTACAACACCTGAAGGATTTTATGAACCTACCGGACTCAAAAAGTTGAATTTGATAGAAATGTACAAATTAGGTACCGGCGGATCCTTTAAGAAAGATTTTCCATTAAAAAATCAAAACGGTGAACCCGTTGATTGGTCAATCATGGTAAACCCTGAAAAGACCATGTTTATGCAGATGTATACAAATGACAAAGGAGAAGTCGTCGAAGGTGTTGTATTTGAAGTTACAGATGAGATCAAAGCGATGATCATTAGAGTCAGGATGGGAACTAACTAAAAATAGCGTAATTTTTGTCCATCGCATTTGCTTTTTCTATTATTGAAAAGAATGACCTGCCCTAAAGTAGGAAAAGCTCACATGCTTTACCCTTCACCTTCTAATTTCGATGTAAGCAATAGAGAATCCTTAATAATTCGATGTAAGAATTTATTGTCCGATGGAACCAAAATTACCTATTCATCTCAGGTTCAATGAAATGGAATGGGAAGTTATTTGGGCATTTCCGGCTCCATAGCTGGCTTAACAGCCTCTTCTATGACCTCCTTCTTTTTATTCAAACCAAATGTCAGCGTCAACTCGTGGGAACCATTATTAAAATTCTGGAACTCCAAATACGACTGATCGTAAGAATAAAATATGCCTAAGCGGTCCAATTTAATGCCCGCTAACATTGCGATGCGATGCCATGAAGGGTTGAAACTATAGGTAAAACCGGCATAAAGTCTTTCATCCATCAATTTCGCTAGAATATTGAGATCTGTTCCAAAAGGAGCGTCCGAAATTTTGCGCAAACCTAAAGAAGGTTCTAACACTACTCTGTATTCGGGTAAACGCCAAATGCCTCCTAAAAATGCAGTAAAACTCACCGGTTTATCTTCCTCCGGGCTTGTAGAAGTAATATTGGAATCATCCAATTTAGTTTGAACTAGATGTGGAATGCTAATCCCAATGCGATACTTCCCTTTTATTTCTGAATAAAAGCCAAAATCAGCTGCAAAATACTTTTCACCATTTACTGCTCTGTTAATAACCGGATCCGGGTTTTGGTGATTCGGGTCCGTAATAGCTTCATTATCAAGATTATATTGAATATATGCTCCTGAAATACCCAATGACATTTTCATATCTTCGTTAGGCTTAAAATGGTAAGCATAATTCAATTGTCCTAGAAAGCGATTTGCAACACCATAATTTTCATTGTAAACCATGGCCCCCAGTCCCATATTATTTGCCGGACTGCCATCAATACCCAAGGTCAGAGCTTTAGGCGCGCCTTCAAATCCGGACCATTGATTCCTGAAATTGAATAATAATTGGCTTTGTCCTGACATGCCTGTAGCAGCAGGATTTAGCAAGAACAAATTCAAGTAATAATGATTATAAACTGACTGTGCTTTTAATGCAGTTGCATGATCTTGAGCATGTAAGGACTGTGACATCCAAGTCAAGAGTACACCTGTCAAAATGCTTATTATATTTAATTTTTTCATAATATTTAAAATATTATTATACATTATATTATCTTACAATTGTGACCGTTCCTCTGAAATATTGATCATTCTTGCCTGGTTCTAAAACTTTGAGGATCCACATATAAGTGCCTTCCGTCAAAGTGTTACCATCATCATCTTTACCATCCCAGGTATTCAAATAATTGACAGCTCCGAACACCTGATTACCCCACCGGTCGTATATCGTAAGCGTATTTTCAAAATTCGTTACACAATTGATTTCAAAAAACTCATTGAATCCATCTCCATTTGGAGATATCGCCAATCTTGATTTATAACAGTCGTTATCGGTTGGGGTACCAATACAAACGGTAAACTCTTCTGAAGCTGTACAACCATTTGCATCTGTTATTTGTAAGTTGCAGTCACCTGCTGATAAATTATCAGCTATTTTATTAGTATTTCCATTACACCAGGAATAAGTCACTGGTGCTGTCGCCCCGGAAAGTTGGGCTTCCTAGCGGCCATTATTATCAATATTAGTACTTGCGCAAGCTATTTTTTTAACCGTAAGGTCTATTGCCGGAGCATCCGGTAATAACAATAAATTGGATACTTTTGAATTTCCGGCAGCATCTGTTACTGTCACGCGATAGCTGATATTGGGACATAAATTGGTGGCAGTATTGGAATTCAATGTAGTATCATGCGACCATTTATATTTATAAGGCAATCTGGGATCAGTAGACGTCACTGCCACGATAATCTTGCCGTCACATTTTCCCCTGCAACTCACTGGTAAATTGCCCAGTTTTGGATCGATATTTAAGTTTACTGTAATTGTTGGCGGTGTGGTATTTGTAGCATCGCAAATAAACGTATCACATTTGACGCAACTATTCTTGTCTGTAACGCAGTACACATAAGTACCCGGAGCGCAATTAAGCAGATCTTCTGTATTACTTATTACTTGGCCGGCTGCATTTCTCCACTGGTAGGTGTAACCAGGAGTTCCCCCTTTTGGAGTCGTATAAGTAGCGCCATCATTTCCAGAATATCGCTTGGTGCTATCAAGCGTAACCACAATTTCATCCGGTTCGGTTATGTCGGCGCAACCAGTGGCGGTGTTGCCATCGGCATCTGTAACTGTGACACAATATCTTCCCGCACACAAAGAGTCTGCGATATTTCCGCGATCTCCATTACTCCATTGTGCTAACTGGTATGGAGTTTTTCCTCCGGAGGCAGATACATTCAAAACACCCCGGCAATCGCCAAAGCAGCGGTTGGAATCTAACTTTATAAAACTTACAATTTTTAAAGGTGCAGGGTTAACACAAAACGTATCCATTTTAGTACATCCATTTGCATCCGTTATCATAAGCTCATAACAAACCGCTGTAAGATTCATGGGATCTTCTTCTGTTCGAGGCGGATTGGGTTTGTTAGGAAGTCTGAAATATTTGAAAGTATAAGGTGGAGTTCCACCCATGACCGTTAAATCTATTTTGCCATCGCTAACAGTTTGTACGTGAGTTACTACCGCAGAACAAACAAGTTCATCGGGCTGCGTAATTACAACTATTACAGATGTTGTCCTTGCATTTCCATTGCCTTCGTCGATGACAACCAATCTATATTCACCTGCACACAGGTCGGTAGGTGCCAATACTGTGGAGACGACGGCTCCAGAAGGTTGAAGTTGCCATTCATAGCGAAACGGACCTTTACCACCAGTGATCTGTGTATTGCTTACACTGCCATTGCATTCCCCATTACATTTTACATTGGTCTTTGTACCTATTGTAATACTTACAGGTATCATTACTGTTCGACATTTTACCGTAAAATCAGGTTCACCTTTGGTCACTGCAAAATTATCACTGTTGCAATCAGAAAATTCCAATGGACTGCCTAATAAATCGGTAAACTGAATTTTGGTATCAAATGGACAATTTGGAGCAGCTAAAAGTGATTCAAAGCATACCGAAAACATGGATGCGCCATTGGCAAGATCTTGCGGACCAGCTTGTGAATCCCAGGTAACCCGGATAGAATCTTTAACCACATTAAAATTGTTTGGTCCTAATCCAGGCAAAACAATCCCACTGATTCTTTTAAAACTGAGTTTTGTATTATCGAACTTCATGCTGAACTGAAAATTCTGAACGCATTTAAAACCATCAACCCGAATAGGGATGCAAAATTCAGCACCTTCTTCTACCATTGTATCTCGTACATAAAGATGCAAGGTTTTTGCAGGAGCATCAGTGATGGTTAATTTTCCAGAAGTAAATTTTACGGGCACTACATCGCCATTGCCATTGGTAAATTCAACGATCACAGGTACTCCATCAAAAGTGATATCAGTCATAGCTCCCGGATTGCCAACCGGGCGCAAACAAACCTCAAACAAGGTTGTGTTGTCAGCCAGCGTAATTGGATCCCGACCGGCATCCCAGTTAATCTGAACCCCACTTCTATCAGGTAAAGCTGCGTAATTCTGACCCCAGGATAGCGACCAGGCTGCTGAATTTAAAGTGTCAAAAACTGCGACGGCCGTGTTCCAATGCATGGTAAACTGCCCTGTCTGTATAAGTTTAAAATTTTTCGTAGTTACTTTTATGCATTTTACGACACCTGCCGGTGTTGTTTCTGTAGAGGCGATGATTTGAAGTCCGCTGGTATCCGGCGGAGGACCACCACCCTGACAACCTGCGCCATTGATTTTAACTTTTCCATCTGTAGAAGTGAGACTAACTTCATCAAAATTCCCATCTAGGACTTCTATTGAAGTTGGTTTGTTTGTAAGTCTTACAAATGACGAGTCGCATTCCTTGCCGATGAGTCGGAACCGAACCGTAAACAAGGTTGCCCCATTTGCAAGATTTTTGCCAGTACCTCCCGGAGCGTCCCAGGTAAAACCTATCTGGCCATTTTTGACACTGGCACTCCCGACATGGGTTGAAAAATTGACATCATAATTGGCTGTTTTGATCACATCCACTATCGCCAGAACATTGGAATCATAGCTAAAGGAATACTGAGTGGCCAATATGTTGTTGAATCCTGATACCGTGACGGGAACCTGGACTGTATCATTCTTATTACCGGATACATTGGCAATCGTAAGATTTACCTGAGCTGACAGGTTAAAACAAACGAAAAAGCTGAGGAAGAGCAGAACGTAATTTTTCATAGTTTACTGGATTCGGGTAAAATAATGGACTCCAAACCATTTACAAAATTAATATAGCTTTAATAATCTTTATAATGAATATAAGAAATTTATATAATACATTCGTTTTTACTGTTAAAAATGACCATTGCAGGGCTTTTTTAACAGTTTTGAGTCTTATTTGCTTGATTAATAAAGTTCTGAATCAGGTGTTACTTAGGCAAATCTAAGTAAAATACTCAAGTTCACAAAGATCAGACCACTGAATTAATACTTTTCTAAGCATACCGATCGATTCTTTTCAAAGGATTTATGTTACTTACATAAGAAAGCCTGACCATGTCACCATGATCAGGCAATAACACTGCATTTACTCAATCCTTATCATCTGATAAGAATTAATCGTTTTGTATCTGTAAAATCTATGGTATTCATCTGCAGGAAGAAAACTCCATAGGTATTCAATTCTTGTGATTTCAGCTCCAACTCATGGTAACCTTTTGTATATGCCTTCTTAGATCTGTAGATCACTTTGCCATCGAGTTCGTAGGCAATGAATTCTACTTCCTGATCATTTGTCAACTCAAAGGCAATTTTGGTCGATTCTTTGAATGGATTCGGTTGATTTTGATAAAACACTGAAGTTTGTATCTTTTCGGATTCCAATTCACCGCGTACCTTCAAATCAACAGTCATGATTTCAAGGTTTTCATTATAACATTCAGGTTTTAAAACTTGAGAAAGAGATATCCATTTTGCATTTTGTACGGGTACAATTGGTTTTACGACCAGATACCAAATAATATCATTTGCACTCAATTGATAACTAATCTGTTGTCCTAAGGCAATGCGGATTTCATTTGATTGTACATTAAATTCCTCATCGCTGATTTGTATTTTACCTGGTTCAAGTCCAAGTACCTTAACGCGCTTATCATCAAACTGCATGGATAACTGCATTCCTTCGAGATGTGTTGCCGTTTCAAAATAAACCGGAATTCTGTATTCTTTTCCAGCTTCCAATGCCATGTCATCAATAACTAACAAACGTTTGTTTACATTCCTAACGGTTGTTTGTTGCGCATTACTGGCATCGACGTCGATGTTAATATCACCCATCTTCATTCCGAAGAAATCGGCAGTCAATTGATTTCTGTTGATCAGATTGTAATTGATCACTGATTTGAAAGCACATGGATCCATCGGACTAGGCACTGTCGCATTGACCGGCACGAATTTCCAGGATGGTGATTTTTCAAATTTGTTCGTGATTCCCAGAATCAATCTTCTGATTTCAGAAATATCTGCAGCTGTGATTGAACAACTCGCGTTGACGTCGGCTGCAAGAAATTTATACGGAGAATCAAAGGTTTGAATTCCAAGTATATGCTTTTGGATCAATACGATATCATAAGTACTTACTCCATTCACATAATTGCCATTGGTCTTTTCTGCACGAATATTGTAATTCATTCCGGGAGTGATATAATTGAATGCAAACACTCCATTTTTATCCGTGTAAGTCGTGTTGGTTCCTGCAGGGCTGGGTCTTTCCCAAATCGCAGACACCCCTTCTACAGGACTATTTGTAATGGTTGTCACTTTTCCTTGTATGGTCAATCCCGTTGGACATACCTTATTAGGATCCTGAACATCTAATTGAACTTCGCAATATTCAGAATTGCCAGCCTGATCGACTACATAAACCCTAACGATATTGACACCAATGTTTGAGCAAGTGAATAACATAGATGGTTCGAATCGTCCGTTGATCAGGAAGTAATATTTTAAGCTATCTTTTGGAGTGCAATTATCCTCACTGTTTATATTAAAGTCCTTAGCCCATATCTCTACACTCAGTGTACTAGGCATAACAGTAGTAACGATGTGGCCAATACAATATGGAGTTGGTTTCTTACCATCGCGAACAGTAAGCAGGTAACTACATGTTGATTTGTTGTTGCAAGCGTCCCATACGGTGAAAGTCACCTTATGAACCCCTATTGGGAAATAAGCAGATATTGATTTACCTGAGCCTACATAACTACTGTCAACAATGTTGTCGTTGTACAAATCGATATGGTGATGCCATACGAGATCTGATGAATCAGTACAATCATCATCAGCTGAAGCTATAAGATCTATATTTCCGCCACATCCCGGTCCAAATACATCTATCGTTCTGTTATTACAACTGGTTAAGAACCTTGGAGGTACCGTGTTTGTAATTTTAATGACTTGCGTCCATGTCCAATAACCAGGAGAGTTCTGTTGATTTGGATTCCATACACACCAATCGATAACTACCCATTTTCTTAAAATCTTCAAACAGGCATCCGGATCTAAAGTAAATACCAGATCATCATAAGTGGTAACTACGTTTGAACATTTATCAGCTCCATAAACCCAAGGTTTGCCAGTAATGTCGGGCGAAAGTTGTGGTTTGGATAAACAATTTGAATTACTGAAATAATCTATTGGCCATTGTACAGATACATTATTTGCGGTAGAATCAACAATTCGAATGCGTTGCGTACAAGTAGAAACCAAACCTCCGGGGTCTTTGGCTTCAAATTTTCGATAAATATATCCCTGTCCACATTTTAAATCAGTGGTTACCGTTTCTATGACATCTACACCACAACCATCATAGGCATATCCATCAATCAATGGAGCAGAATGCTTTAAATATTTATCTTTGATGACAAAGGTCTTGCGATCGGCTGGATTTTCTCTTACAGTGCCGAAAACTGAATAATCAGCGTAATCAAATTCACAGGAAACTGTAATATCCGGTGGACAGAAAATATAAGGTGCTAATTTATCTTGTACTTCAATTTCTACCATACAAGTATTGGAATTTCCATGAATATCCCAGACTCTAAAACCAACCATTAAAGTCTTGCCTATATCTGCGCAACAAAAATAGACAAAAGGTCCCCATTCATCTCCATTGTAGGCTGTATCACAAGGTACCCCATCGTCCATTCGTTTGGCTTCATATCGACGGATTCCGCAATTGTCGTGTGAACGATCATCAAAAGTTGCCGCTTCTACTTTCGCGCTTCCATCAATGGTAAGTGTTACCACTGTTTTTTGATCACAAACTGCAATGGGTGGAATTTTATCCTCCACGAAAACTTCTGTTGCACAATCGGTATAGTTTCCACATTCGTCGGTTACCTGGAATATCACCCAATTCAATCCCAAAGGCAAATCCGTAATACTATATAGACCATTTGATAGTTTTGTAACATTGGCAGAAGAAGTTCCTTCGTATGTTGGAGAACCGGTAGGAGAGGCTATTTTATAGCCGACTTTTACAGTAGTTCTGCTGCATTCTTCAATAACGGTGGGTGGAGCAAGCAAAGCTGTACCACTACATTTCCAGACATCTGTGCTGATCGTTACATTTAAAGCGCATGTAACTAAAGGTCCGCGCTCATCAACTATTTTGATGACTTGATAATGGAAGTAAACATTTTGTCCATTTGGGCGACACCAATCAATATAGGTCCATTTTCTTAAAACTTTAAAAGTCTTAGGACAAACTGGCAAGATTTGGTCTTCATAAGAAACTGCAATTTTACATACACTCCACTCAGGATAAATGGCTTCGCCAGCAACTGTAGGAACTCCAGTTATGGATGGAAATGGTACTGTATCCAAATCGAGACAATCGAATATGGTATCTGCTGGCCAAACAATATCTACAAGAGGATCAATTTTTCTAAAATACACACATTGTTCGCATGTATCAGAGTGATTGCCACTTCTATCCGTATAGTAATAAGTGATGACCCTTTTTCCAATAATGTTTGGCAAGGAATCACAATCAAATTTAATAATGACATCCGAAATGACATGACGTGTTGTGTCTGAACAATTGTCAATTACCAATGGATTTTCGAGAACATAGTTTTTCTGATTGCAAAATACAGTGTCCGGTTCAGGGCATCTTATCTCCGGCGGATATTTATCTTCCACATAGATAGAACCCCAACAGGAATTATTGCCTAGGTAAACCGCTACGGTGAGCGTTTTTCCAATATGGGCTGAAGTCACTGTTGCGTTTGGCAAAGGAACCCCAGTTGGGCCAAATACCACAACGGTATAAATACAACCAACACCCGGATCTTCAAGGATCATATCGGGCGTAATTTTTGCTTCGCAATTATTATCAACGGAGACCTGGACGAGATCATCGCAAGCCAGCGGACATTGTGCGAAATTTTCCTGAATCAACAAGAAACAAACAAAACCAATGGATAAAAACCATCGGAGTGTTGGTTTGGTGGGGAACAGGATTGTAAAATTTTCCTTTCTCATTTTAATTCGGTTTAAAGGATTGAAGTAAATCAGTTTGTTATCAATTAAAAATATACTCAACAATAGACCACAGGGTCTTCTATCAATTCATTTGTTTTACAGCAAGTTGAACTCATAAGCAGCTTTAATCAGTCCGGATGCATTTTTAACATTGAGTTTTCGCATCAAACTTTTGCGATGAGCGCTTACGGTATCTTTGCTTATAAATAAAAGTGCAGCGATGTCTTTATTGGATTTTCCTTTGGCTACCAAGTCGAGAATTTCTTTTTCTCTTTTGGTGAGCTGATGAGCTGCATTGAACCTGTTGATATTAAGTTTGGATTGAACGTTTTTGCGGTTAACATCTGTTAGTTTGATGTCACTACCCATAAAAATCTCCCCATCCATAACTGTTTCAATGGCATTTTCCAACTCGAGCATTTCTGCATTTTTTGAAAGGAACCCATCGGCCCCTTTTTTAAGAACATCTCTTACAACTTTTGAATCTGTATACATACTTATACATAAGATCCGGAGTTGTGGGTGAAGTTCTTTGAACTTTGGAATCATCTGACCTGAATCAGCATCTCCTAAGTTCAAGTCCAAAAAAAGCAAGTCAACAGGGTCGGCTTGAATCAATCTCAGAACATCCGGAATATTTCCTGCCTCGCCAAGGCAGATCATTGTAAGCCGTTTGTTCATCTGATCGAGCAGCAGTCTGAATCCTTTCAGAAAAAGTTTATGATCATCTGCCACTACAAATCTGATCCCGTCCATGTGTTAAGTCCCGGTTTTTTTGAACATATTATAAAATAGCAAAATAAGTGCCAAAAGACAGGCAAGGTGGTGGCGATTGACCCTAAAAAATGAAAAGGTATGACAAAATAATATATAAATAACTGATATTAATATAATTATATATTATAATAAATATAAATATTTTATACAATAAATGATAAATTTATTTTATGTGTTCTTCATAATCGGCTTTCAAGCAATCGAAAACTCCAATATGGTATCAAAATGAAATCTATAATACAAGAGGATGCTGAATATACGAATCTAATTGAAACGATAATTGACGGAACTATGCCGAAGCAATGGGAAGCTAAATTCAATTGCAGGGTTGGCCTTTTTGTCGGAATAAGGGAAATAGGGATGTTTTGGATTGTCCACCCATAAGGCTTTAAATGACAGAATTCAGGATTTTATTTAAATAAACAGCAATGGAATCAACGATCCAATACTTTGTTTCTCTTTAAAACCCTGAATATCATTTACATATAAAAGTTTTTAATTTATATTTTCAGATTAAACCATTAAAAGCCATCGGGTTTGGGCAATAAAGCTTCAGCTTCTATGATTTCAAAGCCTTTTACACTCATTACAGAAGCCTGAAAACCAGGCAATAAGGAAAACGCCCCAAACTCTCCCTTCTTATTTACGGCAATATAAGCAACTTGAAAGGCCTCTTTGGTTTGGATGGAAGTAAGTCGTTTGATGGCAAGTTTACAAGCTTTTTGAGGATGCATGCCCTGACGCATCATTTCAACAATCGAAAAAGCACCCACTTTTTTAAGAACGGCCTCACCCAGCCCTGTGGCTGTAGCCGCACCGATTTCGTTGTCTACATATAAACCTGCTCCAATAATTGGTGAATCTCCCACCCTTCCGCGCATTTTAAAAGCCAAACCGCTGGTGGAGCAAGCGCCGGAAAGTCTTTTTTGCTTGTCGATGGCCAATATCCCTATGGTATCATGCCTCTCCACATTAATTACAGGTTGGTATTGCGATTTGACCAGCCATTTATGGTATGCCTCTTTTGCAAACGGAGTGAGTAAATTTTCCCTTATAAATCCTTGCTCTAAAGCAAATTGTTGAGCACCCTTTCCAGCCAGGATCACATGTGGGGTTTTTTCCATTACCATTCGAGCCACTGAAACAGCATGTTTGATCTCTTCCAAAAACACTACTGAGCCTGCATTGCCTTCGGAATCCATGATACAGGCATCTAAAGTAACATTTCCTTCCCGATCCGGGAAGCCCCCATACCCAACTGAAGTGTCTTCCGGATTAGCTTCCGCTATTTTAGCCCCTTCTTCAACAGCATCAAGCGCAGATTTTCCTTGAGATAAGCTGCGCCAAGCGCTCTGAACAGCATTCTCGTTGTTCCAGGTTGCAATGACCATTGGGAAACCTGCCTTTCCAGCTGCCCGATCCAAATCTTCTGCAATTTGTTTTAATACTTTATCCATACCCATTCCAAGTATAGCCCCAGCTCCCAGAAAATTTCGACGATTCCACATTATTTGATGATTTGAATTTCATCACAAAATAACCAGGATTCTCCACCTGCACCCAAGTGCCATGCCGGCATTTTGCCTGCATTCCTGGCTGTTAGCCTCAAATATTTAAAATCCCTTTCCGGCTTGAATTCGTAGGATTTTATTAAAGTTGATTCTGCTGTTTGGGGAATTTCCGTTTTCAATGATCCCATCTCAGCAAAAAAGATCCCATCTAGCGAATATTCCAGTTTTACTTCCGATGGCAAAAGAATCCATGACCTTTGATCCTGCAAAAAACGAATTTGAATTGCACCGGGCTTTTCAGTTCGTTCCAATTCCAGTTCAGCAATCAGATCATTTGATTGAAACCCTTGCCAAAAACCATCCCGATAATCTCCACCGCCCAGGACACCATCTATCAAAGCATCAGGACCAGTAGCTGCATATTGATTTGCATATGCCGTTTTTAGGATTAGTTTTAATCCTTTAGGTTTCTCAAAAAAATCTGCTTTTAACCATGAACGGCCAACTTCCTCATTTTTTAATTTAAAAAAAAGTGAACTTCCCCTGAAAATTTCAAAGGAGCCTATATAGTCAAGAATGGGACCGTTTATGGTATCTAAACAATACTGGATTTCCAGATTTTGCAATGAACTTAATTCAATCTTGGTTGAATCCTGGAATACATGCTGGCCCTTAGTAATGTATGGCACAATCTTATAATCATTCCCAATTAATTCAGGAGACCCAACATTTTCAATTTGCATATGATCCGAAAGTGTAAATTCTAATAAATCACCTTCCTTTAGCGAAAATTGATAGCCCGGAAATTTTCCATTCTTAAGAAATGCTTTCACATATGGATGAGAAAGTTCTGAACGCGTCTTGATAGAAATAGGAGATCGGCCCGGAACTTCTATTTGAACACTTCGGAAACTAGGTAAACCTACATCATAAGTAGCATTAAAAGGATGAACCGGGTAAAATCCCAATGCACTGAAGACATACCAAGACGACATTTGTCCACAGTCTTCATTTCCTATTAAACCATCCGGAGTATTTTTATAAAATTGCTCTTTAATCCGGCGAACGTATTTTTGTGTTTGAGCTGGAGACTCCGCATAATTGTATAAATAAGCAAAATGATGACTGGGCTCATTTCCATGAGCATATTGGCCAATCAGACCTGTTATATCAGCCTGTTCTCTTCCGGTCATTAAACTTTCTGAAGTAAAGACAGCATCGAGATTTTTTTTAAAATTTGCAACACCACCCATCAATTGAATCATTCCTGGAATGTCATGGTGCGCACCAAATAAATATTGATATGCATTGGCTTCTGTAAAATGAAAATTGACTTCCCTGGGATCAAAAGATTCAATAAATTTCTGATTAAATTTTGCTTGCAAAAAACCGGTCGCAGGGTTGTACAAGTTTCTGTAAGCAAAAGGAGAATACTTTTTACTTATACGTGATTGGATATATTCGGCTGCAGCAAAATCGAGACTATTTTCAATAGTTTTTGAAACTGATTCTGATTCTTCATTAGAAGCTATATACCCTTTATCCATAAAAAGTAATCCTGAATTTTTTCCAAAATTCAAACTTTGCATTACGGCTTCTCTGGCAAGTGCTGTGTCGAAATTGAAGTCCTTATGTGCCATGGCATTGGCAATCACCGGAATTGAATGATTTCCGATCATACACCAGGTTTCATTTGCCGCGAGTTCCCAGACCGGTAATTGACCGGAAGTTTGATATTGTCTGAGAAATGTGCGGATGAATCGGGCATTGTAATCCGGATATACCAACTGATACAAAGGATGTGTAGATCTGTAAGTATCCCACAAAGAAAACACCGTAAAGTGATCATCTATTTGAGTGGTGTATATTTTATGATCCATTCCAAGGTATCTACCATCAGCATCCTGGAATAGGCTTGGGTGGATGAGATTGTGATAAAGTGCTGTATAGAAAATTGTTTTTTTTGTATGATTATTATCCTTTACGTTAATTCTGGATAGATGATTTTCCCACTCAGTCTCGGATGATTTCTTCATTTCTTCAAAATTGAAAGCATCCCATTCAGCTTCAAGATTAATTGCAGCGCCATCGGCATCAACCCCTGAAATCGCTACATGTAACTGAAGTCTTTTTGAATTGTTGTTTTCAAAAATCAAACATAGTTGGGTGGAATCAGCATTATAACGGAAAGAAGAGATTTTTTTATCAAACTGAATATTGAAAAAGAATTTTTGCCGCTTAGCCCAGGAAGATGAAAATCTAAAACCTTCAAGACCTGTGTCTGATATTTTTGTAAAGCCGGCATCTAAAAGCGGGTCCCTGTGTTTTAAATCCACAACCAACCATTGTTGATCTGCATTTTCAAAAGTATATCGATGCATGCCAGTGCGTTTGCCTACGGTCATTTCAGCCCAAATCGCATGTTTTTCCAATTTTACTTTATAATATGCCGGAGCGGCATATTCTGTTCCTTTTTTAAAAGATGATTTATATATTTGATTAGAAAAAATATCCTGGGGAAGATTTCCTTGACCCGGCATTATTAAAAGGTCGCCAAAGTCTGCAATACCTGTTCCGGAGAGATGTGTATGACTAAAACCATAAATAATTGTGTCGGTGTAATGATACCCACTACAACCATCCCAACCTTCGAGTCTCGTATCAGGACTCAGCTGCATCATTCCGAAGGGATAACATGCTCCGGGAAATGTATGCCCATGACCTCCGGTGCCGATAAAAGGGTTTACGTAGTTGTTAAATGTTTTTCTTTGGCAAGCTGAAATTAGTAAAAAAAGACTGAATAAAACGAAGTAACTAACAAATGAAATTTGACAATCTTTATCGGTGTTATTTTTCAATTGCTTAAATTTAAAGTAAATTCAATTGTTTACGTTTGTAAGTTAGCTTGTTGAAATAAATGAAATTCTTAAAATATATCAACGCATTTTGGGCATTTTGCGTTTTCCACCTGGACGAAACATCATACGTTGATCCATCTGGCCTGCCATTTTCATTCGGCCCTGTTGTTTCATCACTTCATCCAACATTTTCATCTGATCTTTAAATGCATCAATGGTGATGTTTAATTTTTTGAGCTCCCGGTAGACATTGTTAGCTTGAGTAAAGCGATTTTTGGTCAGGTGTATGTTGATCATTTGTATCATGATCATTGCCTTTTCATTATCTGAAGGCAATTTCAAGGACTGCGCTTTCGTCAACCAAACTTCAGCCTCTTCTGTTTTGTTGCGCTGCATAGCGATGCTTCCTTTAATTAAGAAATAATAAGCTCTGTTTGTTACGTATAAAAAATTTGGAGATAGTGTAAGGGCAAGTCTTTTCTCGCAGGCATCAAAATCTGTTGATTGCATAAACATAGCTGCAGATTGAACGGTGCCTAACAAAACATAACTTGCCAATAAAATCAGACCAATAATCAATAAAGGCAAAGCATACCAAAAACTTACCGCAAATGCTAATATCAGGCCTCCTATTAAAAATAAAGCCGTCAAAGCCAATTTCAAATAAATATTTAATGTAAACATATCGTGTGTATCAAATTAGTCAGCAAAGGTAAACTAAAGCCTTTAAAGTTTGAATTTTGGAGTTTTGAACCCTCAAAAATGCTTGAAATTCGATTGAGGTTTCTGCTGGTTAAAAATCGTGCTAATATTTTTTCAAAAATTCATACTGATGAATAATTCACTTAAATGGTCGAGATAAATACATACTACTATTGCCTTTATTACACTATTTTAAGAATTCGAATCGACAAAGCCCAAATCACCATTTTAAAAAAAGATACCTTTGAGCAATAATATAATTGAACTTGAGTTCCTTAATGGATCGAACTTTAATAAGACGAATTTCAAAAACATGAGAATCATATTAATAATAATTATCATACTTAATATATTTAGTGTCAATGGTCAAATTGATCTAAATCGAGATTTTCCCATTATTCCCATACCCAAATCCATACAGGTTGTTGGAGGAACTTATGCTTTGGAGCAATTGGATAAAATGCTCGTCCCCTCCGGATCTGAAGCAGCCATTGAAATTGGGAAAACCATACAGTCAGTATTAAAACTCGGTGACCTAAAAGTTATCAAACAGAAAAAGATTGATAAACCATCACCTAAAAGTTTGACTTTATCATTACTACCAAAAGTAGATCAGGATGAATATTATAAAATAAGTATCACCAAAAACGGAATTTGGCTACAAGGCAGTTCGGAAAAAGCATGGTTTTATGGATTACAGACCTTAGCCCAATTATTTGAATTGCAAGCCGGAAATAAAACAAATAACTCACTTCCTTATTGCCTGATTGAAGATGAACCCAGATTTAAATACAGAGGTTTACATTTGGATGTGAGCAGGCATTTTTTTTCAATTGCTTCGATTAAACATTACATCCGTCTGATGTCCCGATTTAAGTACAATACATTTCATTGGCATTTAACGGATGACCAGGGCTGGCGCATTGAAATTAAAAAATTTCCAAAACTCCATGAGCAAGGGAGTAGCCGTAAAGCTACCTTAAAGGGCCATGCCAGTCATTATCCTGCTGAATTTGATTCAAGCACTTATCAGGGCTATTATTCGCAAGAGGAAATCAAAGAAATTGTAAGTTATGCTTCAAATCATTACATTGAAGTGATCCCTGAAATTGAAATGCCGGGACACAGTACTGCGGCACTATCTGCTTATCCTGAATACAGTTGCAGTGCTGAAGACAGAGATGTGAGTTGCACTTGGGGCGTTTTCAATACCGGGATTTATTGCACACAAGATACAAGCTTGTGGTTTTTGAAAGAAATATTGAATGAAGTTTGTGCTTTATTTCCAGGTAAATACATTCATATTGGAGGTGATGAGGTCTCCAAAGAAAATTGGAAAAAGTGTGAGAAATGCCAGGCTGTAAAAAGGAGACAAAATTTAAAATCAGAAGAGGAACTGCAAAGTTATTTTTTAAAACAAATTGAAAGACATTTATCTGAGAAAGGTAAAACACTTGTAGGTTGGGACGAAATTCTCGAAGGTGGGCTGCCTCCAAATGCTGTGGTCATGTCCTGGCGAGGCACCGAAGGTGGAATCGAAGCGGCCAAAAAAAAGCATCCCGTAATCATGTGTCCCGGCTCCCATTGTTACTTTGATCATTATCAATCTTTGAATAGTTCTGAGCCATTAGCGATAGGTGGATTTACATCACTTGAAAAGACTTATCAGTTTGAACCCATACCTGTTGGTCTAAAAACTAACGAACGTTTGTATGTCTTGGGAGCACAGGGAAATGTATGGACTGAATATATGCCGGAATTCAAAAATGTTTTATACATGGCGTACCCAAGGGCTATTGCTCTCGCGGAGGTCAATTGGGCTTTCCCGTCAAACAGATCTTATCCCGGATTTTTAAGCAGACTTAAACATCATATATCCTGGTTTAAATCTGAAGACATGAATATCACCCAAAGTATGTTAGATCTTTCATATCAAACCAAATATGGAGCACAAGGCATTGAACTCGTTTTTAATAAACCACCTGTTGAAGGAAAAATTCTTGTTGAATCTACCAGGGAAGGTGATGTAGTCAGTGAATATTTAAAACATGACACCTTTATACTTCATAAAGACATTCAATTTAAAGCCTGGTATCAAATGGAAGATGGTTTTATTGGAAAGCCACTCCGCATCGTTTTTAATGATCATTTGGCTGTTGCCAAACCCATGGTACTTAACGAAATGCCCGCAGAAAGATATTTTTCAGGTGGTCTGCAATGTTTGCTCAATGGAATAGACGCGCCATCCAATAAATTCGGAGGTCCGGAATGGGTTGGTATGGAAGGAAAAGATTTTACAGCTATTATAGATCTCGAAAAAAACAGGACTATCAAAGCGGTCCAATTCCAATTTTTCCATGACCCCGGATCATGGATCTACCGTCCTTCAAATATTGAAATTCAAACGAGCGAAGATGGAAAAGAATTTTCAGAATCCATAAAATATCAAATAAGCGAAACTCAATCAAAATATATACAAGCTGAAGTCCCCATGCATGCGATATCCACAAAATTTATCAAGGTCAGTATAAAAAATCACGGCAAGATCAAGGATAATTATCCAGGAGCCGGAAAAAATGCCTGGTTGTTTGTGGGTGAAATACAAGTAAAGTAAAGTTAGTTTAGAAGCAGTTTTTCGGGATACATTGGCAATTTGTTTGAGCTGCCTCATAAAATTGTGCATTATAAGCGAAAAGAATTTCAGTTGAATTCGCAAAAAAAGATGATAGAAATTAAGCTAAGTCATTTTCTACTATAAGTATCCAATTATAGTCATGTTTAAAAACTAAATGTCGCGGAAAAATTTGCGAGAATGGCACTAAAAAGTCATTATTCTTTTTCTGATTTTCAGAATTGTCATGGAGTCGGTTGTAAAGTAAAATCCCGGATACATTTAAATTTGCCTTTAACAACTCCAGGAAATCTTTCGACTCAAATTTTTTTGGGATAGTGCTATCTTCAAAAATATCCATACAAATCAGGTCGTATTTCTTTCTCGAATTTTTCAAAAAGTCTAATCCATCTTCACAATAGCATTTGAATTGTCCGGTAAATATATAGTCCTGATACTTTTCAAATAAAAAAATAATTTCCGGATCTTTTTCTACAAAATCAAAGTTTGCCTGAATATTAAATTTGGACTGTAACATTTGAGGTATGCTTCCCGTCCCCAATCCTAATATTAAAATTGATTTTGGATTCTTAGATTCAATTTTAATTTTTTTAAAAGCGGCAACAAAATGCTCATATTTTAAGCCGTAAGAATAAATGGCTGTATCACTCACTAGCTTAAATTCACCGCAGGACAGAAACAAATGAATGGTAGGGTTGAATTCAGAGGACAATTGTTCTATTGGAATATCCACGATATAACTCAAGAGCTTCCAAAATAGATTGGGTTGTTGACCGGAAGTCAAGTTCATATAGAATCCCAATTCCTGAATTCCCGACTTTCCGAGAAAATATATTCGAACAATTTTTTATTGGAATCTGTTAGAGGAACATGTCTTCTTTCCATTACTTTTTGAGCAGTCGCAAAGAATTTATCCAAAGTAAAAGTTGAGAAACCAGAAGCACCGCCCCAGGCAAAATCTGGCACGAATTGCCGCGGAAACCCTGCCCCAAATACATTAGCCCCAAAACCAACAACCGTGCCGGTGTTGAACATAGTGTTGATACCACACTTCGCATGATCGCCCATGATCAATCCACAAAATAGACTTGCAGTTTTATCAAATCTTTTGGTGTTATAATTCCATAGTTTGACATCTTCGTAATTATTTTTCAAATTCGAAGCATTCGTATCTGCACCAATATTGACCCATTCGCCTATGATACTATTGCCAAGAAAGCCATCGTGAGCTTTGTTTGAATATGCTTGAAAAATGCAATTATTAATTTCGCCACCAATTCTTGATTCGGGACCTATAGATGTTGCGCCATAAATTTTGGCACCCATCTTTACAATAGATCCTTCACAGATCGCTAAAGGTCCGCGCAACATACTTCCCTCCATTATTTCAACATTTCTACCAATGTATATTGGACCTGTTTGAGAATTGAGTGTACAAGCCATCATGCGAGCACCCTCTTCTACAAAAAGCTGATTTCCGATGATCGCATTACTTTCATGGATTGGTGTTGTAAATCGTCCGGCTGTTATCAATTGATAATCCTGTTCCAATTCAATGGCCTTCCTTTGGAATAGTTCCCAGGGTCTGTAGATTCCATTGACAAGATGTTTATCAACGAACTGTTTATTAAATCCATTCAAAGAAAAATGTTGCAGAAAATCCAGGCATTGCTGTTTGTTAAGGCGTCCTGCAACCCATAAATCGTCGCATACCAGAAACTCACCTTCTTGCAAATTAGAAATGAGGTAGCACAGATCATTATTTGGGATCAAATGACCCTGAACCACAAAGTTATCATTCTGAATTTGGGCAGGATAAAGATCAGATAATGGAAAAGAAACGCAATGGCTTGTTTCTGCATGGAATCTCAAAGCCCATTTCTCCATAATGCTCAGAATGCCAAAGCGAAAGGCTGCCAAGGGTCTGGTCCAAGACAGAGGTTTGAACTGATCCTTATGTTGGGGGTCCACTAAAATGAGGTTCCTGATGAACATAAATAAAAAACCCCGCAGGTTGCGGGGTGATTTTTTTTAAGTTTTAGCAAATTTCGATCCTGCGAATTTCTTGTTAAATTTATCAATTCTACCTGCAGTATCTATAAATTTCATTTTACCTGTAAAGAAAGGGTGAGATTTTGATGAAATCTCCAAACGAATCAAAGGATACTCATTGCCATCATCCCATACAATGGTTTCTTTGGTAGCAGCGCAGGAACGCGTCAAGAAAGCCTCATTACATGAGAAATCTTTAAAGACAACAAAACGATAATTAGCCGGGTGCAAATCTTTTTTCATGGCTTTTTTGTATTTTGGAGTGCAAAGATAGTATTTTTTTTAAAATTTTAAAAAATAAATAAGAGGCTTTTTTATTAACGAACTCCTTGATAATCAATAATTAACAAGCAGTTTGTCTCGAAATTTGTACCTTTCCGAACCGAAAAAGCGCTATGAAATTCAAAAAAAACTACCTCCTACCGGTAATCCTCCTTTCAGGCATTTTGGCAACTTACGGAGCTTCCTACATGCTCAAAAACACATTTTGGGGACATACTCCTTTGTATTTATTACTGGGTAGCTGGTTGGTACTTTCGCTTTCCGTTTTTTGGAAATATCAATCTACAAATGAGCATCTTCTTTATTTTCTGCTTAGTACTGCAAGTGGTTTGATTTTAGGCAAAGCATTTGTTTATACCAGTCCTTTATTGTGTATCGGGTTTATTCCGCTGCTCTATGCTACTTACAAGCTAGAGCAGGGATCGAGAATTTTTATGTGGGCCCATTTTTTATACGCGTTTCATGCCTTTATGTTGTGGAATATATTGGCGACTTATTGGGTAGCTAATGCTGCGTTAGTACCCGGATTGGTTGCTTTTATACTCAACAGCTTATTTATGTGTATCCCTTGGTTGGCGGCCATTTGGATTGGACGAAAAATTAAATATCTATGGCTCCCCGCTTTGATCGTTTTTTGGATAAGCTATGAATGGGGACATCATCAATGGGACATTTCCTGGCCTTGGCTTTCATTGGGTAATGGATTTGCTTTTTACCCCAATTGGATACAATGGTATGAATATACAGGTGCATTTGGTGGAAGTTTATGGGCTTTGTCACTAAATGCATTGGGTTTATACATCCTGATCTCTAAAAAGTTAAGACTTATATTATGTTTTTCAGCAATGCTATTATTGGGTATACCCATTTATATTTCGAGTTCCATTTTGAAAACTACTGAATTAAATGGTGAATCAGTAGAAGTTGCCATCGTTCAACCCAATTATGAACCGCATTTTGAAAAATTTTCAGTGGATGAAAATTTACAAATGATTCAATTTGAAAAATTATCCAGAAATTTTATTAGCCCACATACAAAATATCTGATTTGGCCGGAAACCAGTTTTGAGTATTTAGAAATAGGTGCATTTGCAAATGATTGGCGAGTCATAAGGATGCGCGATTTATGTAATATGTATGGGAAAATGTGTCTCGTAACCGGATTGGGAACTTTGAGAACTTTTCGTGAAGGCGAAACACTTTCGGAAGCTGCAAGACCCAGTAATAGAGGTGGGCCCACAAAATATTTTGAAATCCAAAACAGTGCCGCTCAAATTTGTGGCACAGGAAATGATTTTCCGGTTTATGTAAAATCTAAACTGGTGCCAGGTGTAGAAACTTTTCCTTACAGACATTTACTCCCATTTTTAAAACCTATTGTCGACAAACTTGGTGGTTCTATTTATGGCTTAGGAAAACAAAAAGAAAGAAGTGTCTTTGAATCCGATGGATTAAAGATTGCTCCTGTTATTTGTTATGAATCGATTTATGGAGCTTACGTAGGTGAATATATCCGCAAAGGGGCTCAGGCAATATTTATTATGACCAACGATGGCTGGTGGGATAATACCCCTGGCTACCGCCAACATTTGTATTTTGGAGCATTACGTGCTATTGAATACCGAAGGTCTATTGCAAGATCTGCAAACACAGGAGTTTCTTGTTTTATTGATGCAAAGGGGGAAATAAAGGATAGAACTGAGTATGGGAAATCAACAGCAATTCGAAATAACATCCGTTTTTCTAACCAGGAGACATTTTATCTCAAATATGGCGATTTTATTGTTTATATCGCACTTGCGCTTTCCTTTCTGATTCTTATGCTTGGTTTTGGGGCAATTTTGAAAGTTCGGTTTTTAAAAAATCAATAACGCGCACCTCCACAGCATCTACCTGATTTTTTTCTGCAAGAAATACACTTACAAAATCAAGCAAGTGCACCAGATATAAGGATTTTTCCAAATAGGAATCCCCACGAGCATAAATATCCATTACTGATGCAGCATAATGGCCAACAACTTCTTTGGTTAATTCCATCCTTGCCTGAATTCTGGAATATTCTTCGCGATCTCTTATAAAAACAGACGCGACAAATGGATGATTCCAGCGCCAACCAACCAATTCATTATGATTCATTTCAGGAATTACATTATGCCAGCACAACATTTTGCTATTTTCATTGATCTGTTGTCTAAACCTTAAACAAACTGGTTCAAAATGATCAGAACTGTAAATTACGACCCACTTATCCTGTAATAAGTCAGCTAATTGTCTGGCTTGTTCAATGATCTCTTCACGACAATCTTCCATCAATTTAATTGAAGCGATTAATTGTTTCACATAAAAATGATCAATGATATTTAATTTGTGCAATGCATATAGTTGTGCCACCAAAGAATAAGAGAGGCAAGCCCTTGGAGAAGACCACCCAGAAGGCAATTGAATAATATCCTGTTTTAATTCATGAGCCCTTCTGATCAACTCACCACCAGAACTTATGACAACTACTTTTGCACCTCGTTGAACCAATTGATGATATGAAGAAATCGTCTCTTCCGTATTTCCTGAATACGAGGAGACGATGGCCAGCGTATTTTCTGAAATAAAATGTGGCACCGTATAGGACTTTCCAACTGTAATTGGAACGTTACAAACATCCCGAACAATAGCCTCTACAAAATCTGCGCCTACTGCTGAGCCTCCCATTCCACTAATATAAATATTGAGGACAGCTTGCTCACCAGAACTTACGTCGCTCAATTTAAACAATTCCAATCCCTCTTTCAATTGATCTGGAAAACGACGAACCATTTCAAACATACTCATTTCCATGTTTTGTTTACTTGGACTCCGCAAAAATACGCCAATATTTTATATGAAATTGCATATTACACCTGAGCACTTCTCCAAACTGATCATAAAGTTTATTAACTTTCTCCTAATGCGACAAAAATAAATTTAAGCACCAGCTTATATGAATTTCTAAAAATTTAGAGAAAATAATTTGAATTTATTCTCTTTCTAAAAGTCATCTGAATTTAGGCAAGTAATTACTTCCGACAAGGACCGTGGACCTATTTCTATTGTTTTTGAATTATTTCAAATTAGACTTTTCAAATTAAAACTAATTTTAATTTTCTTCCCATTTCGTCTCAATTTTAGATTTATCTTTTTACCCTCTTCTTTTTGAAAACTTGAAAGTATTTTACTTAAACTTAACCAGGAACAAGGCCATCCATTAATGCTTACCAGCTCGTCTTTCGGCAAGATCCCGGCTTCATATGCAGGTGAATTAGGTATGACTTGTGATACATAATAATTTTGCAAATGATTCCCGCCACTGATGATGAGCATTCCCGATTTATCAAATTTTATTTCCTTGTATAACTTTTTAGTAGGTTTCAGAAAAAGTTTTTTCCTATGGTAATCAATATAAAGTTCAAATTTCTCTAACATTAAATTTCCAATCAATCCTTGTTTATTCTGCTTTTCAATTCTAGAATATTCTGTATCAACCATTAAAAAATGCGAAATCACATTTGAAAGAGTAAAAGTATCCAAATAAATGAGCCCAACTTTACCTACAAATCCCTTCAACATACCACCCAATCCGCTCCCGAGATATCCTGGGATCATTTTATCTGGTAAATCAATGTTGGATGTAGAATCCGTGTACATCAAAAGCGACAAACTTGCACCTGTATCCAACAGCAAGTTTAATTTTTGTTTTTGGCCCCATTTAGTAGCTACTTCCGTTTCCAAATAAGGCTTATTTTTATAAATTTGAATATCCAATTCAGTAAATCCTTCGGGTACTTTTGTTGAAAGTGGATGCAGAATGATATTTCGTTTTTTGTAATCGATTTGTATTATAAACTGACTAAAAAGGGAAGCACTTAAAATACCATGTACCGGCTCTCCTATGACCTGGGATATATTAGTGGAGTGATCTTCAAGAACTATGAGCTGCGTTAAACATTTATACCTCAAAGGAAAATTTAAGCTCAGTGGGTGGGTCAATTTCGCAGGAATTTCTGTTTGTAAATCAGATCCAATTACCTTTATATCCCTTTGATATGCATTGCTGATGATATCCGTCCAATATTTCTCAAAGAGAATAGTGTGCTCTGCACCTGTATCAAAAATCAATTGTAATGGAATTACATTTTCAATTTGGACATCAATAATGATAAATGATTGAACATACCTAAAAGGAATCCTGATCGTAGCTTCCTTGGCAAGGATACTATTATGAACAAATAGCGTTTGTAATGAGAATATACAAACTGACAAAAAGACTTGAAATCCGGTTCTATAATGGATTAAAGAATGAATAATTCAAAATTTTATTTCACCTTAAATGTACCACAATATACAACGTTCAAAGAAAATTGAAGATTTGAAGTGTTTCCTTTATAAACCTTAATCGCCAAGGAATTTAATTTCAACAAGAGCATGTTAAAAAACAAACTTTTTTTGATATCGACCCATAATTCCAAAAGGATTGCCAAATGAATCTACAATGACTTCAAAATAGGAGCACTCCAGATTTTTACTATACATGAGTTCCATACTGGCCGTATTTAGAATATCTAAATTCCCGGTTTCAGGGCCGGTATCTGCATTGTCCCTGCGACTGGCGACCAAACCCGAGTTATTTCTGAAAATCCGCAATTCCCGTGACCAGGGTACAATATTAAAATCTGCAACAAGTATTAAATTCTGATGAGCATTGGAGAGCGTATTGGACAGCGCAGTCAGAAACTGATTAAGTTTTCGGTAGGCCATCAGTGTAATAGGCGGCAAATGATTACATACTATAATTTGAAAGCTATCATTCTGCGAGCTCGTAATATATAAATTGAGGACCGGATTGTCCATAAGTTCAAATTCGTTTGGACTGCTTAAGTTGAATTTCGAAAGTATCGCCTTGCCCAAAGGATCTATTCTAGGCAATAAATATTGATACGGATATTCTTGTTGATAAGCCTTTACCCACTCAAGCATATCCGGCGTAAATTCTTGCAAAATGATCACATCTGGTGCTTTTTTAAAAACAAATTGAAGCATTTTAATTTTGTCATCGTTGCTCAAGGTGGGGTTGATAAAAGCCAACTGTATTGCATTAGGACTCGAGAATTTCGCTAGTTTTAAGTCTGTATTAAATGAATTCATGAGATAAAAGGCCATAAGTGCTGAACATATCATAAATGTGTACAAGAGCTTCTCGTGTTCAATAAACAGCGTAATAACTCCACCTAACAAACAAAACAGCATCCAATGGATCGCATAATTTGAAATCAACTTTGCCCATAAAAATCCTTCAGGTGGTGATACAAAAAATAAGCTAACGGCTATAATGAGGATAACCATGCTCCATTGTACCCTCTCAGATTTTATATACCAATCGTTTGAATTCATATTAAGATTATCTCTACGCCACCATTTACTACCAAGTAAATTTATAAATAAACCATATCAGAAAAATATAAAAACATATAGAAAAATATTTGCGAGATTGTATATCATCATATTTCAAGTCAAAATAGTTAAACTCCATTTTATTAAATAGAATAAGTCTTTTTAATGTTATCTGCTCATTTACGGTGAAGCTATTTTACCAAAATTCTAAATTCATCTCATCCATGCAATAAATTATCTTAGTAAACTTATTCTCTCCTTAAAGCTTATTTTGGTGCCATCTGGATGTGCTAAGTTAATGTTTAAAATATAATTTCCAGCGGTCAATGGACTCCCATCCAAATCTTCACCAAGCCAAGTCACCAATTGGCCGTCATAAACCTGATCCCGGTAAACAGGGCTCATCAATTGTCCGCTTAAATTGTATAAATCCAAATAGCATAAGTAAGCGGGTTTATCAATTTTGAACATTAAACCCAAGAAATCTTCAAATCCATCACCATTTGGGCTGATTCTATTTGAATTTAAGTGATAAGGTTTATCTTTCTTTACCGTGTCCAATTTTAAGCTTTGGCTATTGGCTAAACCCGGACTTGCAAAATACACCCAATGGCCTGCAGTTTGCCATGATGATCTGAGCGCAGAAGGCAAATTCATCTCTATTTTCTCCAATGATTTTCCTTCCGGATCTTTGATAAACGGGTGGTGCCATTCTTTTGTAAATGCAAAACTGTCTATAGTATAACGCTCTCTCCCATTATTCAAAGTCAAAAACAAACTTGCACCATTATCTTCCATGGGTAGTATTTCAACTTCCTCTATCTGAACGCGATTATGAATAGGGTATATGCCCATTAAATCGGTGGCATTAGAAGTCATGGCCAGATATTGGTAGGGTGCCAATACTTTATCAATACGCAAAGGGTAAGCTTTTGTGGAATCGAGCCCATCAGACAATTCTAATTTTTGTAAAGAAATATACTTGTTGCTCCGATTATAGATTTCCACAAAATCATGATGGGAACTGTATGCATCGAATAATACCTCAGACCAAACCACATCGCCAGGTTCCGGATCCACGCCTAGCGCAAATTCAAAACTTAAATGCTCAGATAGATTCCCTAAACAATCTGAAATACTTTCAATTTCAATTTTATAATGTTGACCGGCTCTGAGTGGCTGGTGTAAAAGTATTAGTAACTCATTTGACTTATCTGTAAATTCAATGGTAGCAATGGAGCTCGTTGGATTCAACTTAAAAAAACTCGTCAAATTGGGAATATCAGGATGCAATTTTTCACTAAAAACCAATTTAATTTCCCAAATACTTAAAGGATATACTGCCAATAATTGGGGGCCCTGACTATCATAAGAATTGCTTAACCATGAATTTTGAAATCCGGGTGTTCCACCTAAAGGATGCTTACTGAACTTCCATCCTCCTTGGAGCGCACACAAGTCAAATACGGAAACCCATTCCAATGCATAGCCCCCTTCTGCTTTACTGGCATCTTCAAAATCCTGAGATGTGTATTCAACTTCATATACGAGTTCTGATTTTTCATTTCTTATGGAAAGTACATCACCATCGTTATTAAGCGAGGGAAATTTATCCAGAGGTATCGTCTTTCCAAATGGAGAAAACGCAACAGCATCTGAACTGTTGCCTAAAATAATATATTCAGAAGAACGGATGACGCTATCTGGTAATTCGATTGCAGTACTTTCATCATACAATAAGCATGATTTTAAGCTAATATCAGATTCTGTTCTGTTATATATTTCAATGTATTCTGCATCCGGAAGCTTCCAGGCAGGAGATGGGTCGCACATAATTTCGGTAATGCACAAATCGAGGTATTTCGGACTCCGAATGAAATTTATTTCGAAAGCATAAATTTCAGATTTAGAGATATTTCCAAAAAGATCCATCACCTTTTGATAAAACAAAGTATCCTTTTTGGAGGCATAAAGATTTTCGTTAAATTTCAGCTTTAAGTGCACAGGACTTAACCATTCAAGACCATTATGCTCCCCGTTATAGTTAAGTTTGAAAAGTGAATTTTGCTTACTACGTAGCGTGTCTATCGTTTCATTAAAAGTAAAAAGTATAGTGTGCGCATCTAAAATTTGATGTTTAATAATGAGAGGTCTGGTGCTATCATAACCCACGGAAATATTATCAAAAGCAAAAGCTTGTTTACGGGTTTCAGAATACAAACAATGCACACCAAAGTATTGGAATTTATGAAGGTCTGGCAGTTTAAAACTAAAATCAGCAAGTTTTTGGTTTTCGCCGGTTATTAAATTTTCAAGGTATAATTGCCAATAAACCGAAGAATAACAGATGATGTGAAATTTAAAAGCCAATGGTCCTGTAGCTAATATGCCTTGTTGACCTGATGCGATTAAATCTTTATGGACACCTTGCTTTGCATAAATTTTCCAGGTATCTGTGATTCCATTTTCACCAATTTCCAGAATTATTGCAGTGTCTGGTGTAAGACTTAATGAATCTGAAAGTAAAAAAACTTCCAGTTTGTTAGTTGCTGATGGATCAAAATCCAAATAAATATGAAAAGCCCAACTCAGTGAGTCAGCTAAAGAATAGGGTCTCCACAAAGTTGATCGTCCAGCTTGTTTTGCATGTAATTGCAATCGCCCTTCTGAATTTACAATAAATTGTTCCCGATCACCTCGCCATTGGCTATCAAGAACGGAATCAAAAGGATCTGACCATTGGGCAGTTAAATGCGCTGCCGCCCACAGCATAAGGATGCATAGGATGTGTCTCATAATGCGAAGTTAATAAAATAACAGCTTGCATGAACGCATTAACTTTGTAAAAAATAAAAAAAATGCATTTAGCAATAGTGGGTGTTACCGGCTTAGTTGGTCAAACAATATTGACAGTTTTGGATGAAATGGATTTTAAATATGACCAATTGAGTTTCGTAGCTTCAGAGAGATCTGTAGGTAAAACGATTGAATGGAAAGGAGAAGCCCATACCATAAAAAGTATGGTAGATGTCCTTGAATCGAAACCGGATATAGCCTTGTTTTCTGCAGGCGGAAATACCTCTTTGGAATGGGCTCCTAAATTTGCAGCCCAAGGAACTTTTGTCATAGATAATTCATCTGCCTGGAGAATGGATGCAAATTGTCCGCTCGTTGTTCCAGAAGTTAACCCTCATACCTTGAATTCAAATTCTCGAATTATCGCTAATCCTAACTGTTCTACCATTCAAATGGTAGTCGCTTTAAATCCTTTGCATCAGACTTTTGGTATTCATAGATTGGTTATTTCTACCTACCAGTCTTTTACAGGAACCGGAATGAAGGCTGTTTATCAATATGAAGCAGAACGCGACGGAAATCCAGTACCTGAACCCAGAGCTTATCACCACCCTATTTTTGAAAATTGCATTCCACAATGTGATGTGTTTCTCGATAATGATTATACAAAAGAAGAGATGAAGCTGGTTCACGAAACGCGAAAAATTATGAGTGATGCAACGATGCGCATTTGCGCTACAGCAGTGAGGGTCCCCGTACATGGCGGCCATTCAGAATCTGTCAATGTTGAATTGAAAAAGCCTTTTCAAATAGATGAAGTACGAACTTTATTTTCAAAGACACCCGGCTTGGTCTTAATGGATAATCCAGCACTTTTCGAATATCCAACACCCCTACAGTCCAAAAACAGAAATGAAGTTTTTGTAGGTCGTCTAAGACTGGATCCTTCCCATGAAAATGCATTAAACCTTTGGATTACAGCAGATAATCTTAGAAAAGGTGCTGCAACCAATGCCGTTCAAATTGCTCAATTGCTCGTTGATAAAAGCTTAGTTTGACCAAATGATTATATTTTGTTGGAAAATATGATATTTGGATTGATTTTTGCGTCCTTTATTCGTTAAAGCATATAAGAATAATATGAAAAGCTTACATAATGCTAGCTTTGAAAAATTATAATATTAACAACTACCTCTGTTTGAGAGGAAAATGAATCAATTTTTAGTACCGAAAAAACAATTTCATGAGATCCAGATTGGTTATTTGGGGAACCAATAAAGACGAGCAAAGGGTATTACTTGCCATTTCTCTACACGCAGAGGAAAACAAGGTGGCTATTTGGAGCATACCTGAAGCATCCATTACCGAAGATTTTTACAATCAAATGATGACACATTGGAGAGAGGGTTCTGATATCCAGCTGCCAGAAAATGCTGAACATCGAATTATAGAACTTACCATGGCGGAAACAATTCTTCCGGATGATCTGAAAGTTGAAAAGTCGGATGTCATCCAAAGGGCTCAATTGGAATGGCATTTTATCGTGCTTTCTACAAAATTGTATAAAAATTTTAAAACTGAACTGGAAGACCTTGGCGACAAAATAAAACGCCTGGAAGAATACAATGCTGATTTATGGGATGAGCTAAAGCAATTCTGGAATAATGTACAACAACATATTTTTGATAAAAATATCTTACGCGATCATTCGGACTCATTAAAAGAAAAACAAATTCACTTTTTGAAGAGCTTAAAAAACACAGAAAAGCACAACAATCTGTATTCAATCAAAAATCTAAAGAAATATCAACTTCTTTTACCGATAAATTAGACGGCATTGCACAAAAAATCCTGAATGGGTCTGTATTAAAACCTTTGTTTGACGAACTCGTCCAATTACAAAAAGAGCTGAAAGAAAAAGATCTTCAAAGGAAAGACAAAGACTTTATTTTGGCAAGGATTAATGAGTGCTTTAAATCAATTCGGGAAAAAAGAGAAACACAACAAAATCATAAAGGGCAGGGTGAATCAGGCCATGAAAAGTTTCATAAAAGATTTGAAGGCTTGCTCACTGCTATTAAACGCATAGAGCAATCAATTGAATTCGAAGAAAAAAACATATTCTTTGAAAACAAAAGAATCGCAACAACCGATGGACAGCTCGAAGCGCAAATTAGAGTGGCCAAAATAAAAATGATTGAAGAACGCCTAAAATCGAAACAGGCCAAACTTACCGAATTATTAGAAACTAAAGCGAAGCTTGAGATTCTCGATGAGAAGATTAAAAAACGAGAAGAAAAAAATAAAAAACACTCCGGAGATTGCAGCGAATCCAACGGAAGCCATTCAAGAGGAGGAATAATATTCAGTACTCAAGTTTATTTTTATAATTTCACCAATATGTCAAAAGACAATATACAACTTCATAAATTATTTGATGATCAGGGACAATTGATCTCCCCTGGTTTACCTGAAGAAATAAAAAATTTTCTGATCGATATAGATGGAACTATATGCGATGATATACCCAATGAGGAGCCAGAGCGAATGAAAACCGCAGAAGCATATCCGGATGCATTAAAAGCCATCAATCATTGGTTTGAAGAAGGACATATCATTACATTTTTTACTTCGCGGACCGATGCTCATAAGGACATTACTGAAAACTGGCTAAAGTCTAATGGATTCAAATATCATTTTCTGTTATTGAATAAACCAAGAGGAGGCAATTACCATTGGATTGATAATCATCTCATAAGAGCCACCCGATATGAAGGTAAATTCACCAAAGAATTTATAGAAATAACCAAAAAGGTTCAGGTATTTGAGCCGTAAAATCTGAGTTGTTGGTAGGAAGAAGTTCGTTAGGCTTTTAGGCATGTAGGGGTTTAGGCATGTAGGGGTTTAGTCTGTAGGGAGAAGTCTGTTAGTCTGTTAGTCTGTTAGTCTGTTAGTCTGTTAGTCTGTTAGTCTGTTAGTAATCAACGCAGACTAACATATGTTAGTTCAAATAAATACATATTTTTGTTATTTTTTTTTTTCGAACTTTACTCGTTAAAAGATATTGCTCTTTGCTCTTATTCATGTCCCGTAGGGACAAAATATTGGTAGCAGTTTAGGAAAATCATTCCTAGCGTGCCGTAGGTACGCAAGATAGATAAAGCATTATAGAGCCTAGATTAAAGTTATGCTAACCTGACCAACAAATGATAGTTTCTGTCAATGGAAACCGGCTGATGGTAAAAAACAGATTTTGCAGCTTTAAATAATTTTTAGAATTTAGGCTTATTAACTCTAAGTGCACAATCGCATTCTTTTGAATCTTGAGCCTATTACATGATTACTTAAACCAACTACAAACCTCACATTTAGTTTTTTCTACTTATCTCAATATTAATTTCTTGACTACACTTCCGGATTTTCCAGTAAGTTTCAAAAGGATCATTCCTTTAGGAAGATCCTGCGTATTTATTTTTAATACGGGTTCATTTCCTTCAAGTGAAATGGATTTTAATACTTGGCCATTCACATTTACGAAATGGAGCTCCTTATAATCAGATTCAATATCCCGACGAAGTAAAATATAGGATTCAACAGGATTTGGATATACAGAAACGGAATATTTTAATTCCTGATCTTTCGTTCCAACAATTTTATCAGAATCTGCCAACACCCCTTTTCCAGGAAGTGACGTACAAATATGGTCGCCTTCATTTGTTGTCAAACAAATATCTGAATTATAAAATTTTGGATTGATAAATTCGATATTATCGACAACCCATCCCAGGATAGTAGAAGTATTAGGACTCACATTTAAACTGTCATTTGCAAATCTGAATCTCACTTGAATGTCTTGATTTTTAAAATCGGAAAAATCGATTACAGAAGGAATAAATCCAGCACTTTGTCCTGAGAAAGCTTCGATATTAGGCGTAACAAATGTTTGGTAATTCACAGGGCCTGTGTAAGTATTCAGACTGAATTTTTGAGACTCCACTTGTCTCCATATTAATCCATCTGTTGAAACTTCAACAATTCCACCATCAAATCCCTGTTCAGTATTAAAAAAATGATAAAACAAAAGTGATGGTTCTTCTCCTTTCATGTTTAAAGCATTCTTCATAAAGACAATAAAGTCATCAGATCCATTTTCTTTCTCTTCAGCAATCCAAGAAAAAGATTGATCCACACCAAATCCCTCTTCGCGATACCAAATCTGGTCACCTTTAGTTAAATCTATATCCCAATTATCTTCTCCAGTTTCAACATCATCATACCAAAAAGTGCTTGAAGCAATAGAAGGGCTGCTGGTTATTTTATACGTAATTCTTCTTGTCTCCAAAGACTTAAGCTGACCTAAATTCCAGACCAAATCATTTCCATTAATCGCAGGCGATACGGTAGCTGAACCGGCTACATATGTACATCCAGCAGGAATGATATCTTTGAGCTCAACGTTATTTATAATGCCTGGCTGAAAATTATTGACTTCCAAAGTAATATAGAATTCATTACCTGGTTTGACTACATCATTTTGAACAAAATTGTCGGGAGTAGAATAGTAACCTGCACGCTTTGACAATAAAATTTTATTTATACAAATAGGCGCTGACAAAAAACTCAGGGTTTCATCTCCAACCATATTGTTTGAACCTTGCTTTGCAAAATATCCCATTCCTCTTCTTGCAAAAACGTCCCAGATTAAGCATGCATTTTTACCCGCATTATTGATGGTATCTGCCTTAAGAATAGCGTTTCTTCCATCGATAAATCCAGGAGAGCAAGGTTGCAATTTCATACCATCAAACACCAATTGAATTGCAATATTGTTTCCGGCAGTTTTATTTCTCCAATCCGGATCAAAACCATATTTATCTGCCATCGCCCAATAAAGGTCCCATAAAACCGTAGTCCAAACTTCACCTAAATTGTGAACTTCCGGATCAATGTTTTTATAAGTAAATTCATTAATATTCATGTCTGTGGTGTATAATCGGCGCCGAATTCCAAATCCATCCGGTTTTTCGTTAAAAGCATAGGTACCTACACCCCTTGGTTTTAGCCCATTATCACCTGGTTTCGAAGTAACAATTAAAGCCATAAAATCACTCCAACCTTCACCCATTTGCTCGCCATTACCCAGGCAATTGGAACTTGCAGGTCCCCCTGTTAATCGGTTTGAAATACCATGTCCGTATTCATGCGCAATAATTCCGTTATCGAAATCCCCATCTAAACTATCAGGGCCGGCGTTCGTATCCGGACGTTTAATTTCAATGCGCAAACCCCCGTTGGCTATCATCATCTTCAGACGATTACAAATCGTTTTAGTGGTAAAATATGCAGGAATCGTTACCTGACCACCTACAGCACCCGCGCCCATACTGACAAAAACGTCTTCGAAGTTGCAAATAATGACCCCCGCAGCACCGGCGCGTTGGGCATTAAGTGCTTTTACCCCAAATTCGCAGGTCCCTCTTTCAATGAGTACGATTTTTCCCTGAACTTCAGCCCGTTTAAATCCGTTGACACAACCTAAAAGTGGATTCGCAGAGTAGTCATTACCAACTACAACATCAGCTTCAATTGGAGTAGCTCCTGGAGCCGGACCGAAACCACCCCGCCTGCAATCTATAGCTCCGGCAAAAGAATCCGGTTTGGTAATATAAGTTTCTTCCTGAGCAGCCAGCCACAGATACATTTGCATGCGTCCGCCGTTACCATCTGCAGGAGTCGAAAAATTGGCATTATCTGTTCCGGAACCATCTTGGGCTTCTGCTCTTACTGCATCAGCATCTCTTCCACCTTTGCCGTAATTATTCACCTGAAAGTTACCGGCAACTTCATTAAATCCAAAATTATAAGTGATGTCGTGCATCATATTATTGAGGTAAAAGAGGTTTACAGTTGCAGCATCTTTATATGCAGCTGGTTCTTGGTTTTGATGAAAAGGAAAATCAAATACCAAATCATTTCCTCCATTGGGTTCGGACCCATCTGACAAATTATCTGCATTTCTATCGAGGTAAGCATGAACATTATTACCTCTGGTAATTAAATATTCGGGACCTGCTACACCATTGGTATCGTGCCATCCGAAAGGCGAAGCTTTAGCATCAGCAGGATTGACTACAAATTGTCTTGCTCCGTGACTTGGACTTTCATCGGGAAGCGCGACTACATTATAACTATCCGGGGCGGCAAATAACACATTGGGAGCATGCAGCTGTGTCAACATATCTTTTACAGGAACCGGCTGATGATGAAAAACGGCTGGATCCGGGATACATTGTTTGTGATGCTTGTGCTTGAATGAACATTTGACGAGCCAATTATGCTTGTCAATAACTTCTCCGGAAACTGCGTCAACACGCACTGACCAATAATCATTACTTACACTCATTTCCATGCTCAGATCCCAGGCAAGTCTGATAGAGCCATCAGCGAGCGGAACAAGGACCAATTTAACTGGGATATTGCTATGTGTAAAATTAGTCTTTGGCAATTCTGCATTTTCATCGCCATTCCGGAGGATATTGGAAGGAATGATTGCATTTGGAATATCCAGGTGTTTGACAATACTCATCAGTGCAGTTCGCTCATTGATCTGAGTTCTGGTAGTATTAATCTTTTTTGAAATGTTGGTATGAAATCTTGACGGACTGTCAAAAACTTTTCCCAGCTCATTGACGTGATAAGACGTTATAGCATTGTATATTTCGATGCCTTTAAAACGTTGAATGAGATAAATATGGGTGATCTTATTGTGATCAGACGTGTACAAATCTTTGACTGCAAGATCTTTAATATCTTCACGCGAAAGGCCAAGTGATTCAGCCTGTACTTCTAAGGTCCTTAAACTGAGATCCAGTGGAGTCTGAATTTGAGTATTACATATATTTGTAATACATAAAATAAACAAAACGAATAAATTATACATTATTATTTTCATATATAAGGTGAGTTTTCAACTGGTGAAATTAACATTTAATTTGGAATTTGTATGCAGAAAAAAGATTTGATACTGGGGAAGAACGCTTTGAAGGAGGCAATTGCTGCCCAAACGGAAATTCAAAAAATTTTTATTTCAGATAATTTGGAATCTGAAGATACCAAAGCCTTTTTGAAATTGGCCAGATCTCATAAAATTCCCATTTTGAGAGTTCCTAAAGCCAAACTAGACCATCTTAGCCGACAAAACCATCAAGGCGTGATTGCTTTTACCAATCCGATTCCATTTCACCAACTCCATAATTTGGTAGATGGCTTATTTATGAATGGGCAGGATCCAGCGCTCCTCATTTGTGATGGAATTACCGACGTTCGCAATTTTGGTGCGATGGCCCGGTCTGCTGAAGTATTTGGGTTAAATGGCATTATCATAGGTCAAAAAAACAGTGCCCCAATCAATAGTGAATCCATAAAAGCTTCCTCAGGAGCTTTGCTTTCTATACCTGTCTGCCGTGAAAAAAATCTTCATCATAGTATTCGTCAACTTCAGGCCAGCGGCGTTGTTATTATTTGTGCTAGTGAAAAAGCAGCCACCTCAATTAGAAATATAGATTTGAAAAAACCACTTGCCTTTGTCTTTGGTGCAGAAGGTAGTGGAATTTCGGAAGATATTCTGGCCTTGGCTGATGAAGTCGCTTGTATACCGCAGTCCGGACAAATACAATCCTTAAATGTATCTGTAGCTGCCGGTATCTTTTTTTATGAATGGAAACAACAAATAATAGAACAAAAATAATGATGAGACACATCGCAACCTTATTAAGTATTCTCTTTCTACAACCCATATTATCCGGCCAGGAGCAGGGCCTTTTATGGAAAGTCGAGCATCCTCAAACAGCCAAAAAGGCTTATGTTTTTGGTACTATCCATTTAATTCCTGCCAAACACTTCTTCCTTCCTTCAGGTTTGGACAGTGCATTTGAACAATCATCAAAAATTTTTATGGAGATTGACATGGATGACATGGAAAATCTTGGAAAAATATTTGGGATCATGGATAAACTTTTCATGGAAGATGGCTTAAGCCTTGAAGATCTCGTAAACGAACAAGATTATAAATTGATTGAAACTCATTTTGATAATTTAGGTATGCCATTAAGCTTACTCAAAAGAATGAAGCCTTTACTTTTAAGTGCATTAAGCGGTACTGAAGGAAATCCAATGGCACTGAAAGATGGTAGCTTTAAATCTTACGAATTCGAATTAGCAGAAATGTCCAAACAAAAAAACAAATCGCTCGAAGGTTTGGAAACATTGGATTTTCAGATTTCACTTTTCGATAGTATACCCTACACCGTCCAGGCAAAAATGCTCATGGAGTCGATTCAGGCACCAAGTGATAAAATGGATGAATTATACAATATTTATCGCGCCCAAGACATCGGTAAAATGGTGCATGGAATCGAGTCTGAAGACCCTAATTTAAAACCTTATCTGGAAATGCTCATCTTCAAACGAAATCAGAGTTGGGTGCCCATCATCGAAGCAGAAATGCAAAAAGGAATCAGTCTTTTTGCTGTGGGTGCAGGACATTTAGGAGGATCTAAAGGATTATTGCAACTTTTAAAGCACAAAGGTTATATGCTTACCCGCGTCAACTAACAACTGTTAATATCCAAATATTTATAAATAATTATGGCGCTAATACTTCCGGTCCGAGACAAAACTCCCCGATGGGGTGAATCTTGTTTTTTTGCGGAGAATGCCACCCTTGTAGGTGATGTCATGTTAGGCGAAGCCTGCAGTGTATGGTTTCAAGCAGTGATTAGAGGAGATGTACATGAAATTCGCATTGGAAATCAAGTCAATATTCAGGATGGAGTAATTATTCATTGCACTTATGAAAAGGCCGGGACTTATATAGGCGACCGGGTATCCATCGGCCATAGAGCCATTGTCCACGGCTGCAAAATAGCATCAGATGTATTAATTGGAATGGGTGCCATCGTTATGGACCATTGCGAAATTCCATCAAACGTATTGGTTGCAGCTGGTGCTGTCGTTTTGGAAAACTCGGTTCTGGAATCGGGTTACATTTATGCAGGTGTGCCTGCAAAAAAAGTAAAAGCTCTGGATCAGGATGTGTTTAACTTTCACATTTCAAGAACAGCGAAAAATTATGAAATGTACGCAAGTTGGTTTAAACATTAATTTTTGCTTCAAGCTGACTGAAAATATTATTTTTAGATCAAATAAAAAGTTCGTAAATCAGTATTTATAATTTAACACAATTTCCTTAAGGCATGTTTTGTATTTGATCACTATTATCCCTGAATTGTCAATAGAATTTTATTTCAAGCTAAAACTACTTCGAATAAATTTCTCTCCTCAAATTAGTGCTTTATGAAAATCTTGATTTTATTATCTCGAATTTCTAACGAGGAGTCCTGTCTTTTTGCATTTTGACACTCACAACGAATCCGGATCACGATTCTTGAGTTATAAAAAAACATCCTTATAATGTTTGAGCTCATAAGTTCCGTTTGCATCAAACAAAATACCAATCACATCAAAACGGATTTCCCAGTAATGGTTTTTTTCCACCATATATGCTGCAGCTGCTTCCTGCATCATCCATTCTTTTCGGGAAGAGACAAAACTCTCAGGCTCTCCAAACGCGGAGGAGGATCTCGTTTTAACTTCAACAAATACGAGGATCTCTCCATGTTTCGCAATAATATCTATTTCCGACCTTCTATATCTCCAATTCCTAATGATGATTTCGTATCCAATTTCCAATAAATATTTGTTGGCGAGATCTTCTCCTTTTTTACCGGTTTGGATATGATCGGGACCCATTTTAAATAAGAATTAGACCGTGATGTTCTCCTTCCAGGAATTCATGCCGCCTAACAAATTTCTGACATTTTTAAATCCTGACTGTTCAAACATCATTTTGGCCATTTGGCTTCGGTTTCCACTTCTGCAGTAGACGATGATTTCCTCTTCTTCCAAACCATGCATTGCGCCAATTTTTAAGGGAAGCTCTGATTGCAGAGGTGCCAGTTCCCCTCCAATATTAAATTCTTCATGTTCGTAGACTTCTCTTACATCAATGAGTGTGATGCGATCACCATTTAAGATGCGTTGATGCAATTCTTGTACCGATATATCATTCATATTTCCTGATTATTCAATTTGTTAATCACAATCTGCAGGTTTGTCCTGCTGAATTTTCAATTGTATAGTAGATCCCAAAGCGATTGATTCGCCCGGATTTGGGTATTGCCAAACAACGATTGCATTTTCTTCATCCGTAATTTCACTCATGTATTGCAGATCTGATAATTCAAGCTTATAAGTATTTAATAAAAACCTTACTTCTGCAAAATTCATACAACGAAGTTTTGGCATATCTACTTTGCCACCACTTTGAGTTGATAATACAAAATCCAAGGTATCGCCTTTTAATATTTCAATATTATCTGTGCGTTTTTCAGCATCTGTCAATACTTGACCTTTGTACTGTACTTCAAGTATATGTTGCTCAGGACCGGGATCATAGCGAATTTCTTTGACCCGTGAATACAATTCAAAATTGTTGTATAGTTCTTTTCGTTTGAATTCAAAACGCTTGCCATACAATATTGGTAAATCACTTGAAAGCAGCCCTTCCGCGCGGTATTTTGTAATCGTAACATAAATGGACCTGCCTTCTTTGACCATAGAACCTGCAGTTGGAATTTGAGAAATGATGAGACCCCCCGGTTTGCCTTTCCAGAAGATTGAATCCGTGACTAATAATACAAAATCTTTCTTTCGAGCATGTTTGATGGCTTCTTCCTGACTAACCCCAATATACTTTGGCATTTTAATTTTTTGTCCATGATTGGTATACAATCTCAAAAAAATTGAATGTAAAATCCAAAGAATCAAGAATACTAAAAAGAGACGAAGTAGCGTGTGCCCAAACAACTTACTTTTAAAAAAAGCGGGAATTTCCGTGATATGAATTTTTGCTTGTTTGGGTTGTATAGATGCCATTTTTTATAAATAGTTGCAGCGTCAATTGTGCAAGTTGCAAAGATAAGAATAAGGATTGAGCTCTTTATGATCTTCCACCGCTCATTGAATGTGAAATCGACATGGCTCTTTCCCTTAAATTATATTACAAATTAATTTAATATGTTAGTATTTTTGTGGTCATAGAACGCATACCAATGGATCGCAATAAACTAAAAATCGGAATTCTCTTCGGCGGCAAATCCGCTGAGCATGAAATTTCCATCCAATCCGCCAAAAATATTATGGAAGCATTAGACCCGTCCAAATACGATGTGGTATTAATTCATATTGATAAGAATGGAAGATGGCAGAGCATCCCAGACCGTCAACGGCTCGACGAAGTAAAGACCGGAATGAGTATAAGTACACCAGAAAACAGCACTCAGGTTGTACTTCCACCTCAAAGTTCGGGTAATATGTTTCCTGTTGGAAATAATATGGCCAATGAAAAAATAGATGTGATATTTCCAATCTTACATGGCCCCTTTGGAGAAGACGGCACTGTGCAGGGTTTGCTAAAACTTGCCGATCTTCCTTTTGTAGGACCTGGAGTTTTGGGATCCGCTGTTGGAATGGACAAAGATATCATGAAGCGACTTTTGCGGGATGCAGCTATACCCATAGGTGATTATCTCGCTTTTCGCAAAACAGATCCGTTTCCGGAATTTGAAACGATAGCTGAAAAACTTGGACTGCCCCTATTTGTTAAACCAGCAAATTTAGGATCCTCTGTAGGTATCTCCAGGGTTCAAACCAAAGATGAATTTGAAAAAGCTTTGCAATTGGCTTACTCCTTTGACCGGAAGATTGTCATCGAAGCAAATATTATAGGCCGGGAGATTGAATGCGGAGTTTTAGGCAATGAAAAGCCTATAGCTTCCATACCTGGTGAAATCATCCCTAGCCACGCCTTTTATTCCTATGAAGCCAAATACCTCGACGAAAAAGGAGCTCAAATCGAAATTCCAGCCCGAATTTCGGAAGAACAAACCCAAAAGATACAGGAATTGGCTATCAGGGTTTTTGAAGTTTTGGAATGCGAGGGACTTAGCAGGGTTGATTTTTTCCTTACCGACCAAGGGGATATATTCGTGAATGAGATCAACACAATGCCTGGTTTTACAGCAATAAGCATGTACCCCAAGATGTGGGAATATTCAGGTATTTCCTATGCAAATCTGATTGATCGGCTCATCCAATTGGCCATAGACAGGTTTCAACAGGAAAAATTGCTCGTTTCCAATTATCCGTCTTCTTCTTAAAATGTATTTCCTAATCTTTAGTTAATCAATTACTTGCATTTATTTTGACTCCGGCAAGCTGCATTTTCCACTCCTGCCTGAATAGCAGCCAGTAACACCTATAAAAATTTTTCATAAAAAGTTTTGTGCAAGAACATTTAATTGTTAAAATTGCGGAGTATTAAACCTATTTTAAACATGCAAAACTTGCACATTATGAAAAAACAACTTTTTCTTTCTTTTCTGTTTATGTTCGCTTTGAGCATTGGTAGCTTTGCACAAAGCAAGATGTTTGGTGGTATTGATCTTGGTTTCTCTTCCAACGATCACCACAGTTCTTTTAATATTGGGCCAAGTCTTGGTTATTGGTTAAATGACAATGCTGCAATTGTTGGAAGCGTTGGATTTAGCTCTGAAAAAGACAAAACAGCTAACCCAGAAGTTACAACTTCAGGTTTTGGTATTGGTGTACAATATCGCCATTGCTGGAAAAATGACAATTTCTACTTTTACTTAGCTCCCGGAGTTGGTTATGGTACTGCAAAAGTTGACGATGGAACAACTGATTTCTCTGTAAATACTTTAAATGTCACTCTTTCTCCAGGGATTTCTTACATGCTTTCAGACAAATGGTCTATCAATGCTGAAATGGGCTTGTTAGATTACACAAGTGTTAGTGCTGACGGAGCTGATACTGATTCTCAGTTCAGTGTTAATACGAACATGAGCTCTTTGAGTTTCGGTCTTTGGTATCATTTCTAGGATTTAAATAAATCCATTAAAAGAACTAAACCCTCGGATGAACTCCGGGGGTTTTTTTATTACAGGATAAACAAGATAGACAAGATTATTAGGATTGGCAGGATTGACAGGATTAATTGTTAAAGCAGGAGATAGAATTAAAAGCAATCTGATTTATATTTTATTCATTTATAATTAAATGGACTGGTAAATTTGGTGAGGATTCTGTTTTATAAGTTTTGATTTCGGATTCTGTAAATCATCCCATAAAGAATTTTATTGATCCAAATTGGCCCATCAAATCTTGACTTTATTGGAGGTGGCTTATCGTTTATTTTACAAGCCACGAATTAAAAACTGATGGATTGATTCACGAGGTTTTATACCAAGCTAGAAGTTTTTCTTTTGATAATTCAAGCAGCCTTGGCGGTGATGGATTTAGGTTTTTACCGGACAGCACCAATTCATATTTTTCTAAATATGAATTAGCCATTATTTTACTGTTGAATACATCTCTGGCATAATCATGACATCTTTGAGGAGAAAACACATCCACATTTTTAATAGCCTCCACAAACTCATGTTCAGCATTAGATAAAAACCCAACATCCTTATTTATGATTTCAGGTAATGAACCATAAGGCGTTGCAAAAACCGGACAACCATAAAATAAACTTTCTATAATTGCCAATCCAAACGGTTCGTGCCACCTGACCGGAAAAATTAAACCTAACGATTCATCCAGGATTTTGAGCTTTTCATTTCCGCCCAGCATCCCATAAAATTGGATGCTGGGAGAAATCGTAAATCTGAAACCCATATTAAAATTCATCCTGTATCCACCAATTACTTTTAACCTGGTTTTTGCTGATTGGCTAATACTTATAGCCCCTTTCACATTTTTTACGCTCCATGCAGCCTTTCCCAAAAAATGACAATAATCTCTTTTGTTTACAAATGTTGGCGGCAGATAATCATCCCAGTCTAAACCATTGAGTACATAACAAGAAGAATTATGTCTGGCCGCATGATTTTTAGAAACGAACACGCTGTTCATATTTAATTCAGACAGGTCCTTAGAATTGCCATGTATCGTCATCAAATATTTTGTTCGCAAGTGCTCTACGGATGGAGGTCTAAAATGAAAGTGAACTATTTCAATATCCGCAGGTATTTGATCATTGATATTCAGCGCTGGATCAATGGTAAGGACATTGGCAAAAGGACAAGTTGAACCTTTTTTTACGAGAAATGTGACCTTGTGATTCATTTTGATAAGCTCTCGTCCGAGACACCAAACGACCCTTTCAATTCCGCCATAAGTTTTCGCCGGGATTATCGAATCATATACTATGAGGATATTCATCTTAATGTTAAAGTTCGATGTATTAAAATAAAAGTTTTAATTAAAATTAAAAAATTAAACAAACATTTATAAATCAAGTCTAAGCAGTGTTAATCTTTGTGCGAATATATTTCCAGGACAATTCAGAACAATTAAGTTACATTTATAAATCATAAAATGGGTACAAATATGATCTCACTTTTAAATTTAGCAGCTAACAAACCTAATCATTTCAAAAAAATAATCCACTCTATTTTATGGAGCCTTTTCATTTTGTTATTTCCGGCTCATCATGTATTTACGCAGGATCTTTATTTTCCTCCATTGACGGGAAATCAATGGGAAACTGTGAGTCCTGAAAGTTTAAACTGGTGTGCCCATGAAATCCCGGCTTTGTTTGATTATCTCAACGCTGAGGAAAGTAAAGCCTTCGTCGTATTGAAGGATGGAAAAATTGTCATTGAAAAATATTTTGATCAGTTTAGCAGGGACTCTCTATGGTACTGGGCCTCAGCGGGAAAGACACTGACCGCTTTTTTATGTGGAATGGCCCAACAAGACGGAATCCTGAAAATTTCTGACCCAAGTTCCAAATATTTAGGTCAGGCCTGGACACAATGTAATCCCGCCCAGGAAAATGCGATCCGTATTTGGAATCAGCTCTCCATGACTTCAGGCCTGGATGATGGGGTGCCGGACAATCACTGCACACAGGCACCTTGCTTGCTTTACAAAGCAGATGCAGGAAACAGGTGGGCTTATCATAATGCACCCTATACGCTGCTGCGTGACGTGCTGGAATCTGCATCGGGGCAAAATGAAAATAGCTATACCCAAAGCAAATTAAAATCGAGAACCGGAATGAAAGGATTGTGGTTTACATCCGGATTTGACAATGTGTATTTGAGCGACGCGAGAAGTATGGCGCGTTTTGGCCTTTTAATCCTAAACAGAGGGATTTGGAACCAGGATACCCTATTGAAAAACAGGGAATATTATGAAGAAATGGTCAAACCGTCTCAAACTCTGAATCCAGCTTACGGGTATTTGTGGTGGTTGAATGGTCAGAAATCATTTAAACTGCCCGGACTTCAAATTGATTTTCCCGGCTATCTCGTACCGGACGCTCCAAAAGACATGTTTGCCGGAATTGGTAAAAATGGACAGATCCTCTGTGTCGTACCGAGTGAAAACCTCATTGTGATGAGGATGGGTGAATCAAATGGCGGAGATGAAGTATCGATTTTGTTAATTAGGGAAATGTGGACTCTGTTGAACAAAATCAGATGTAATATCCCGGTTAGAAGTACAGAAATCAACATTAAAAATCGCGAAATTTCTGCATTTCCGAATCCATTTCAATCGCAAGTAAGTTTAAAAGGCATTGAAAATGGCACTGAAATTTGGATTTACGATTTTTTGGGCAGGCTTATCAATAAAAATATATATTTTAATAATATATTACTTAATGATTATAAACAAGGTATATATTATATTAAAATTAAAGGTATAAATTACACTATTCCAGTTTGGAAATTATAGAATTGCTCAAATCGTTTGTTAAGGTTTTTCATATTCCTTTTAGCTATAAATCAAATTTTTATATCTTTGCAATCCGTTTTTCAAAAGCCGGTTATGGATTCTTTTCGAGTATATGCGGTTCCGCTAAAAAGTTTGCGAAACGGCATACATCGGTTCAATTGGACTTTGGATAGTTCTTTTTTTGAACATTTCGAAGCCAGTCCTATCCGGAAGGGAGTGTTTAAAGTAAGTATGGAATTGGATAAACAAGATGATTTGTCTTCATTTCAGCTTAATATTGAAGGAAGTTATAAATCAGTTTGTGACCGTTGCCTGGCAAATATTGAAATTCCAGTCAACCAGCAATACCAACTTTACGTAAAAACCTCACTTGAAGTAGTATCGGATCCGAGTTTGATTTGTCTTAGTCCAGGGGAAGTGGAATTAAAAATGGCAGGTATATTTTATGATTACATCTGCTTATCCTTGCCCATCACCCAAACTATAAATTGTGGTCAGATGGAAAGTCCACCTTGTGACAAAGACATTTTAAGTAGAATTCAATCTGCAGACGATTTTCAATCAGAGGAAACGGTCTGGGATGCATTAAAAAAATTAAAAGAGAATTAAATTATTAAGTTATGCCAAATCCTAAATGGAGGCACTCCAAACAACGCAAAAGAAAGAGGAGAACTCACTATAAAGCTGAGACCCCGCAATTAGCTACTTGTAAAACCACAGGTGTAACGCATATTATGCACCATGCATTTTGGCATGAGGGCAGTATGTACTACAAAGGAAATGTAGTCATTAAGGGTGCTGCTGCAGAAGCTCCGGCCGAACAAGCCTGATCAAAATTATAATCAATATCTGAAAAGCTCCCATAATATTATGTGGAGCTTTTTGCATTTAAATAAGTCATCATGAAAAAAGTAATTTTAACCACCGATGCCCCAAAACCGATAGGTCCCTACAGTCAAGCTATCCTCTTTGAAAAATGTCTTTACGTATCAGGTCAGATCGCATTAGATCCTAAATCGGGAGATTTGTGTACATCCACAATCCAGGAAGAAACGCATAGGGTCCTCGACAATATAGGTGCCATCTTAAAAGCAGCTGAAATGGATTATTCAAATGTTCTGAAATGCACTGTATTCGTAAAGGATATCAATCAATTCAGTGCCATCAATGCTGTTTATAATACTTATTTCCCGGGCGAAGCACCGCCTGCCAGAGAACTGGTTCAGGTGGCAGAATTGCCCAGGTTTGTAAATATTGAAATCAGCTGTATTGCCGGATTTTAATGACCAGTTGCCAATATTCAGTTGGCAGTTTTATGCGATTGAATAGAAATGAATGAGAATTTGGAATAAAGAGGATGGAGGATGGATGATGGAGTATAGATTATGGAACAAGGAGAATGGAGGATGGAGTCCTGATATAAAGTAAACTTTCAAACATCCATGCTTACAAACCAAACTAACAGACTAACAGACTAACAGACTACCAGACTACCAGACTATCAGACTACCAGACTAAATCACATTAAATTTAAGATAGAAAAAAATCATATGGAAACTGCAAGAAAAATTATCCTTAGTGGAATACAGCCTACCGGTAAATTGCATTTTGGAAGATATTTTGGTGCCATTCAGAATTGGGTTGAGTTGCAAAAAGAATATGATTGCATTTATAGCATCGTCGATTATCACGCCATGACGATGCCTTATAATCCGATTAAGCTCAAAGAAAATGTCTGGGATTTAGCGATCAATTTGTTGGCATGTGGGGTAGAGCCCGAAAATTTATTTATTCAATCTTTGGTGCCCGAACACGCAGAATTGTGCTGGATTTTATCATGTATGTGTAGTTATGGAGAGCTCAGCAGAATGACCCAATTCAAAGACAAAACACAACAAATAAAGGAAAAAGATAAAGACCTTTTTGTTTCAGCTGGTTTGTTTATATATCCAGTATTGCAAGCAGCAGACATCCTGATTTATAAAGCAGATTTCGTGCCTGTCGGAAAGGATCAGGAACAACATCTTGAGTTGACCAGAAATATTGCTGAACGCTTTAATTATGTAACCGGGAAAGATTATTTTAAACTTCCGGAGCCCCTGTTTACAGAAATTCCAAAAGTGATGTCAACAGCTGATCCTTTGAAAAAAATGAGCGCTAGTGCGGGAGACAAACATTTTATTGATCTCTTTGGTGATCCGGATCAAATTCGCAAACAAATCAGATCTGCTGTTACTGATGCAGGTGAAATAAACACAAAGCAGTTAAGTCCGGGCGTTGAGAACTTATTTATGTTGCTCAAAGCATCGGATAAAAATAGTTTTCAATCTCTGATGGTGGACTATGAAAACGGAAATCTGCCTTATAGTAGCTTAAAAGACAGGGTCGCCGATGCACTCATTGAAATAGCCAGACCCATTCAGGACAAGAAAACTAAATTGCTCAGCAACAAAAAAGAAATCAAAGAGCTGATTAAAAAATCTTCAACTAACATTCGTAAGCGGGCAGCACAAACTGTTATGGAAGTTAAATCATTAACCGGAATTGGCTAATAAAATTGATATTCCTAATAAACTAAATGTCTTGCTTTTATCCTAAAATTTAAATTTTAATTATGACTATATTTTGTGTAGGCAGAAATTATTCAGAGCACGCCAAAGAACTTCATAATCAGATACCTACAGAGCCCGTAATTTTTTTAAAACCCGCTACAGCAATATTACCGGAAGAAAGATCTATGTATTACCCGGAATTTACGCAAGACTTACAACACGAAATTGAATTGATTTTTAAGTTCGATAAAAAAGGAAAATCAATCCCCGAACAGCAAGCCTGGAATTATATCAGTCATGTAAGTGTAGGCATTGATTTTACAGCCAGAGATCTCCAGCAAAAGTGTAAGGAAAAATCATTGCCCTGGGAAATCAGCAAAGCTTTTGATTGCTCTGCCCTTATAGGTAAATGGATTCCGATAGAGGAAATTCAAAAGGAAACTTTATCATTTGAACTTTATAAAAATGGGGTAGCTGTTCAGCATGGCAGTGCAAGTGATATGATATTTTCTGTTCCATTTATTGTTCAATATCTAAGTCAGTTTTTTAAAATCAATAAAGGTGATATCTTGTTTACAGGAACGCCATCTGGAGTAAGTTCTGTACAAATTGGCGACAAATTGCAGGGATTTTTGAATGGCGTAAGCATGTTTGAAACAGAAATAAAATAAATGCAGGTCTTGCGAAGTTCAAGAATGCTTAAAATTTCGTTTTCAACAAATTGAAGTTCATAGCCTACGATAAATTTCTGCAAGTTCTTCTAAAATCATACCCGTCGCTCCCCATATCGTCAAAGACTCCCATACCATTGCTGGTACCCGTAGTTCAAGACCCTGTGAAGTTTGTATGGTTTTTATGCTTTTTATTCCGGAATCCGATATCAAATGGAGTGGAATTTCGTGCAGCGCTTCGACCTCTTCTTTTTGCAATTTGTAATCTGGAATTTTTGGATACCAGGCAACAAACGGAAACACATGGTGATTGCTAACAGGAATGTACAAAGAACTCATGGCGCCAAGGATTTCAATTTCGTGAGGATCGATTCCTATTTCTTCTGCACATTCGCGGATCGCAGTATCCTGGATAGATTTATCAACTATATCTTTTCTACCACCGGGCAAACTAATTTGCCCCCGATGCACATCATTTGTCTTATTATTTATTCTTGTTATTAATGGAAAAAACAAATTGTCGGAGTTTTCATAAAGCAAAACCAGAACCGCTGCCGGATGCGCATTGAAAGGTATAGGAACTTCTAAACGGGCGGCATAAGGTGCCATTTGTAAATGTGCCTGAACCCCCGGCAATTTTTGAGTTAATGCTTGTTTGAATTTTAATTTCCAATTTTCCATTTAGGCAAATCGCCATTGAAATTAAATAAATCTGAAATAAATTGGAATTTTGAAGTCGTTATAAAATCTACTTATTTGCTTGCTTCAAGTATTCCTCAATCGCCATAGTCATGGAAGGCGTTTCAAGGGTAGGCGCCTGAATATCGAGAAAGAGACCAGCATCTGTGACTGCTTTTGCCACAGCGGATCCAAATGCAGCAATTCGAATAGAACCTTGCTCGAATTCCGGAAAATTATCAAAAATAGATTTAACTTCCTGTGGACTAAATAACACCACTAAGTCGTAATTGGAATCCTTTAAATCTTTTAATTCGGAACTAACCCGCCGATACATGGGAGATTCTAGGAATTTGACTTTAAGAGATTTCAAAAACGAAGCAACCTCAGGATTACCAGACTCAGAACAAGGAATCAGGAAAGGACCTGCCTCTTTGTGTTTGGTAAAATAATTCGCGAGTTCTGTAACGGATTTAACTCCATTAAAAACTTTTCGTTTTCTGAAGATGATAAATTTCTGAAGGTAATTGGCAATCGCTTCAGTTGCACAGAAATATTTGTTCATTTCATTAATCTTGAAACGCATTTCTTCAGCAAGGCGGAAATAGTTTTCAATAGCGTTTTTACTGGTAAACACGATACAAGGATACTCATCGTGCCGGATCCGTTGTCTTCTGAATTCCTTTTCAGTATACCCTTCTATAGTTATGAGAGGTCGCCAATCCAGATGAATTTTATATTTTGTTTCCAGGTCAAAATATGGGGATCGCTCTGGTTTAGGCTGAGAAAGCAGAACGTTTTTAACCCGTTTCAATCTGTTCTCTTTCTTGGCTGCGATGGTTGTCGTTTTTGTCGGCATATCCTTCAGCTTTCAAAACACACCATGTCTCGTCAAATAAATGTATAAAACGGTAACTGGTGCAATTTCGAAGGTGCAAAGATACAATAAAAAGTGAAATATATGATCCCGCCACAGATTTATTGAAAATATAATCTCTCTTAACTGTCTGTATATCAACAATATAATAATAATTATCCCGACCAGAAACATACATTTTTCTCCAATTGCAGGATTCACAAAACTGATAATAAAATTTGCAGGGATGAGTATAATGGCTAAAATGCAATTAAAAACCACCATACTGAACAAGTAGCGATCCGTATCTTTAGATAGCCCATAAATATAACCTAAAACTTTGACCATCAAATGTTTAATACTATAAACCAGCAATACAAAGCCAGAAATATATAGTATATATACCGGAGCCTTTAGGCCTTGAAAATGAATAATAAACAGGTAAATAAATAAACTGAGGCCAATAAAATACAATCCATAGAGCAAATAGAAAACGAGACTTACATCTTCTCTGGATTCGCGATAAAGTAAACTTAAGAAATTCACATTTATTAGGCTTCTGTACAATTTGAGTGTTACAGACCGATTGATATTTAAAGCAATTGCCAGTAAGAAGCTTAAAAACAGCAATCCCCAAAAAAGGAGTGACTTTATTTCTGACTCTTTAATTTTATAAATATTTCTTTCTTTGATCCAATCGATCAAGGGATTGGAATCGTTCAAAGTATTCGACTTTGAAGAAATTGCCTGTTCTTTTAATTCAAATGGATTTTGATAAATCTTACTGAGACTATCCGACACCTGCAAATGATCTTCGTGGCTAGCATCACGGACCGATTTTGATAGTTGGAATGGATTATTCGCCTGAGCGGATATGGAACAGGATTGACAGAAAAAAATGAAAATTAAAAATAGAAAATTTACTTTTAAGGACATATAAATTTAAACCCGATTCCATGAATATTATCAATTTTAATATCTGGGTCTTCGCTTAAATATTTACGCAGTCTTGAAATAAATACATCGAGACTTCTTCCCATAAAATAATCATCTTCGCCCCACAGTGTTTCGAGAATCAGCGACCGTTTGATGACTTTGTTTTTATTTTTTAGCAAATAACTTAATAATTCACTTTCCCTTTGTGTCAGGATTCTGGGCTGATCATTTAATACGAGTTGGTATTCCATTGGCATATAAAAATACTTGCCAACCTGAATTTCCTTTTCTTCAGAGGGTGCTTCAAAAACTCTGCTGCGACGGAGGAATATTTCAATCTTCAGGATTAGTTCTTCAATACTAAACGGTTTGGTCAGATAGTCGTCGCCACCCAATTTAAGTCCATGAATCCGGTCGTCCTTCATGGATTTGGCAGTTAGGAAAATGATGGGAATCTGGTGATCTTTTTTTCTAATGTTTTCTGCAATGGTAAATCCATCCATTTCAGGTAACATTACATCGAGGATCACCAAGTCAAATTTTTCCTCTTTAAATTTGTCGAATGCAGCAGCTCCACTAGCACAATGAACCACTTCATAACCTTGTAACTCCAGGTGGTCTTTGGTTATAAATGATAGCGTTTCGTCATCTTCTGCATACAAAAGTCTGGCCCGTTTCATTTATGCGAATTTTTGACCAAGATACGAACAATTGTTCCTTTCTTGTATTCACTTTGGATCCCCAATTCAAAACCATGGGCGTCGCATATCCTTTTTACATAATAAAGGCCTATTCCAAAGCCTTTCACGTTATGCACATCCCCGGTTGAGACTCTATAGAATTTCTGGAATAAATAGGGCATATCCTCTTTTTTAATGCCAATTCCTTTGTCCTCAATTTCGATTACGCACGCATCGATCAGGTCAAAGGTCCGGATATAAATTTCGGGAGTTTCCCTGCTATATTTAATGGCATTGTCCAAAAGATTGCTCAAAACATTGGTCATATGAAATTTATCGGCCTTGACTTTATGTTTTTCAGCGTTCAATTCTGTTTCCAAAATACCCCCTGCATCGCGTACGCGAAGCTGCTGATTGTTTACCAGTTGCGACATCAATTCGTGCAAGTCAATATCTTCCAATCTAAGACTGAAAGTTGAAGATTCCATTTTCGCTAATTGCAATACTTTTTCGACCTGATCATTCAATCTTTGATTTTGATCTTTTATAATCTTGGTATACTGACTCAATCGCTTATCTTCTTCAATCAAAGGATGATTCAGGAGAACTTCAGAAGCTATTTTGATGGAGGATATGGGGGTTTTAAACTCATGTGTCATATTATTTACAAAATCCTTCATCAAATCTGAATATCGCTTTTGCCGAAGAATAATATAAATTGCAGAAATTAATATCAAACAAGCGGCCAAAATAAGTCCAGAGAAAAACAACATATTGCCTAAACTTTGATAGAGGTAGGATTCTTTTTCCGGAAATTTTACAACAAAATAATGAGTATCATCCGACTTTTTCTTTGCTTTCTTTTTCTTGGTCGCTGATACTTTCTTTTGGTTGGGCACACTACAACATTCACTGTAAATAAGTTCATTGGTACTGCAATCATAAACACCGTATTCGAAAGGTGTTGTCAGATGTTGTTTTTCAAATTCTGTTTCAGGCAAAACAGCCAGAACAGTCTGATCGATGGGTGAATTCACTTTTACTTCATAAGAGTTGCTGGCTTCCTGGACGATCAAACCTTTTTCCGAAATTTTTGCCTTGTTATACTTGCCAATACCCAGTGCTGTATTTCTTAATGCTTTACTAACATCTCTATGAAATTCCCGATCTTCTCTGTTGAAGCTTTGTTTAATAAAATAGGCTTGCATCCCCAGAATTCCAAGAATGACCAGGGCACTAAAAACGATGATTGCAATAATCTTTCCGCTTGACAAAAATGCAAATTTAATTAAGTATTATAACCCCCCGTTTTGAATAATGTTTAACCATTCGATAGTGCTAAAAGTTCCTCCCATCTGTTTTCCAGCTGGGAAATGCGAAGCTGAATCTCCGCTAGCCGCCTGTTGATTTGTGCAATTTCAGATTCTGCCAAAACATTCCCGTTAAATTTTTCAAGCAACAGATCTCTTTCCTGGTGAATTTTATCCAACTCCCTTTCAATTTGATCCATTTCTCTTTTTTCTTTTTGACCCGGTCTTTTAACTTTGGCATTCGAAGATTCTTTAGGCACAGCATCCACGGTCTTTTCAGGAATTAATTTTTCACTTTTTAATCTGAAATCCGAATAATTTCCGGGAAAATCATCAACCTGTCCCTCTGAAGTCAATACAAACAAATGTTCCACAATTTTATCCATAAAATATCGGTCGTGTGAAACGATTAATACACAGCCCGGAAATTCTATCAGGTATTGTTCCAAGACATTGAGGGTAATAATATCCAAATCATTGGTAGGCTCATCGAGTATCAGAAAATTCGGATTTGCCATTAGAATAGTTAATAAATACAATCTCCTTTTTTCACCACCGCTCAATTGTGAAACAAAAACCTGTTGCTGTGGCCTTGGAAAAAGAAACCTTTCCAAAAGATTCTCAGCTGATAATTTATGCCCCTTTTTTAAAGGAATATAATCCGCGATACCTCTTACGACATCAATCACTGTTTTGTCATCCCTCAATTGCAATCCATCCTGCTCGTAAAATCCAAATTGTACGGTCTCCCCTATTATTATTTTTCCCTGATCAGGTTTAATTTTTCCCGTCAAAAGGTTTAGTAAACTCGTTTTACCTGAGCCATTTGGACCCACAATACCGAGTCTGTCTGTAGGTTTAAATTTATAACTTAAATCTTTAACGATGGATTGGTCTCCATAACTTTTGTGGATGTGGTGGAGCTCCAGCACTTTGGATCCTAACCTCGGCATTTCCAAAGGCACTTCTGCCAATTCTGCATTTTGAGGACCCTGAATGGTCTCTTTTAGTTCATAGAATTTATCTACTCGCGCTTTGTTTTTAGTAGTGCGGGCTTTTGGCATTCTTCTAACCCAGTCCAATTCTTTGCGCAAAAGTTTTTCGGTCTTCTCGCGATAAACTGATTCGTTTTGAACGCGCTGCGTCTTCTTTTCAAGAAATTCCTCGTAATCGCCCTGGTATTTATACAATTGGCCTTGATCCAATTCATAAATCTGATTACAAATGTTATTCAAAAAATAACGATCGTGAGTCACCATAAATAGCGTAATCGAAGATTGACTTAAATAGCGCTCTAACCACTCAATCATTTCGAGATCCAAATGATTCGTCGGTTCGTCAAGAATAAGGAATTCCGGATTTCCACAAAGAATCCTTACCAAGGCTAACCTCTTTTTCTGGCCGCCACTTAGGCTGGACACCGGAAAATCAAGAGGTGGTAATTTAAATTTTCCCAACAACTCCCGCATTCTAGTATCTACTTCCCAAACATCCGGCTGATCCAATGAAGCCAATACTTTTTCATAAGATTCTTCAGGATGTTCGAGATGTGCTTTATGGAGGTTTGTGAGGCCGCTCATCCATTCAAAGGGATTATTAAGAATGGCGTCCAAGAGTGTATCCTCTTTTTGGAAAACCGGTTCCTGGCTTAAATAAGCCATCCTCACATCTTTGTTTTTATACAAATAAACGTTTTCACCTTCCAGGGCCTCTTCACCTGTGATCATTCTCAGCAAAGATGATTTCCCAGTGCCATTTCTGGCAACCAATGCAGCTTTATCACTTTTGTTGATCATGATGCTGAGATCGTTAAATAACAATTTCTCACCAAAAGATTTGCTTGCCCGCTCTAGTGTCAAATAATTCATTGGGGGCAAAGCTAAAGTAGTAAGGCCAATTGAAAGTGAATATTCAACAATATCCTGAGGACGATCCTGAGAATTTACTTATTACTGCTTACTCCTAAATCACTAGTTCCCTATCCAAATTTTTCCGGAATTCAGGAGTTCTTCTGTTTTTTTATTGAACAAAAGGTAAATGTAAAGCCCAGGTGCAAAAAGCTTCTTATCAATTACAGGCTCATTGATCCACATCCTTCCATTCATATCCACAAGGTGCAACTCAAAGTCAATGGTAAGATTTTCGAATGTAAAAAAAGGGCCGGAGTCCAAAAGCTTATATTTGTTAGATCCTTTTGGATTAGCTACTTCTGTGAAATTAAATTTCTCAAAACAACCCATATCATATTTGCCACGTTGTGGCCTGGGATTGTTTAGAAGATCAACTTTAACCAAATCTGAAACTTCATTCGTGCCAGCATCAATGGCCGCAGATGTTTCGCTCAATTCAAAATTATTATTTGTAATATTTTCAAAAACTCCAAATAAACTTGAAGTTGATATTGAATTCTGATCATGTCCCATCGCCTTCCACATAGCGAAATTGATATAACTGGCACCTTGATCAACCGTCATTTTATCGGTAAGTAAATTATAATCTCCGAAATAATTGGTGCAACTCGATTCGATGTCGAGCGACCCTTTTGCAGAAGCACTCAGTAGTATATTATTTTTAACAAATAAACTATCACCATCGATCGCTAAAATACACCATTGAGATGCCGCTGGTACAATGACCGTGTTGTTATAAATTTTAACATCATTACAACCGGTTGCAGCATCTCCATGAAACAAAGTGATTCCGTTGCCTCCGCCTCCTGAACCATTATTGTAAAGGAGATTGTTGTAAACCTGTGAATAATAAATACCTTGCAAATTGAGTCCTATTCGATTGTTGTAACAAATATTGTTATAAATTTTTACATCTATAGAAATTCCGGGACTTCCACTGCTTAAATCTGGGTTTAATTGAATACCCGCCGCTTTTGAATTTCCGTAACATAGGTTAAACCGGATTACAACGCGATCGCTATTATTTGAAACGTAGATGCCATGTTCACCATAAGAATTTTTACATAAGTTAGATTCTGCCAAGAAATCATCCGTATATCCGGTAAATATTCCGCGGTAACAACTATCCACCTCGCAATCCCTAATGGTGATGTGATTAGCGAGTACAGCCCTGATTCCATCTTCACCGGAGCCAACGGGGTCTGATATTTTCTGCACTTTAAATCCAACGACCTGAATATAGTGAGATCCCTCTATATTTAGACCATCGAATCCGCGACCGCAAGATTGATTAATAATCACATTCCTACCCTTCGCAAAATAAACGATTTCTTTTCCCGGCTCTCCGCTGTTTTTATAAAAATGGTCAAAGCCCTTATACAATCCATCATAAACCAGCACACTGTCTCCTGCCTTTACTTTGTTGGTTGCCGTTTGAATCGTTTTAAATGCTGTATTAAAACTAAGGCCATCGTTAGTATCATTGCCATTGAACTTGACATGATAATTCACTGCCCAAGTCAAGGTGCTCAGGTACAAAAAAAACACACTAAATGCGATGGAGGATTTCATAAATTTACAAATAAGCTGATGAATAATTCTAAAATTAAGGTGCTAAATCCAAAAATGCATGGGTGAGCAAGACTGGATAACAGCTAAATGAGCCTTTTGGGCGCTTGTTTGCTGCTTATCCGCTCCAAATATAATGAACTAAATTGAATGTTTAAATCATCCGCAATAATAATTGGCAAGGCCTGCTATAAATCGTTTGATTTTCAATGAAATTTGAATACAAATACAAACTTAGATTATTGAGCTCTGTTAGTTGCCTATATTTACGTGAATTTCCAATCTAAATGGAATTGCCTACAAGACAATTAGCAGCCATATTGTTCTCAGATATTTCCGGTTTTACAGCCGTCATGGAAATCAATGAAGAGAAGGCTATGCAAATGCTTGCGAAAAACCGCGAAATACATAAACAGGTAGTTACCCATTTTGGAGGCACCCTGATCAAGGAAATAGGAGATGGGATGCTTTGTCGCTTCGACACCATCACACAATCGCTTGATGCAGCACTTGAATTACAAAAAAAAGTAAAGGAACATCAGGGATTACATTTGGGCATTGGCATTCATGCCGGTGAAATCATTTATAAGGAGAAAGACATTTTTGGCGACGCTGTAAATCTTGCATCGCGTATTCAATCTCTTAGCAAAGCTGGTTCAATTCTTGTAACTGATAAAATTTATCAGGAGATTACTAATAAGAAGCAATATCAAATAAAACTTCTTGGAAGTTTTCATTTTAAAAATGTTCAAAATCCAACTCTGGTATATGCTATAACGAATGAAGGCATTTATGTTCCGCTTAAAAAAGAAATATCCGGCAAACTTAAAACCCCCACATCTGCTTATCAAAAAATTGTTTTATCCATCGCCATAACTGCTGCAATTATTTATTTTTCATGGTTTCAATTCTTTCCAAAATCAATTAACATAACATCGGAAATAACAGAAATTCCAATTGTTTATGTTTCCACATTTGAGAATAAATCAACAGATTCGAGTTTGAATTATTTTGGGTATATGGCACGCGATTGGATGAATCAGGGATTTATTGAAACAGGAAAGATCTCTGTTATTAAAGAAGATGCATATCAAAAATCAACAAAACCCATTCATCACATTCCTGCTTCTGCAAATACACATATTAAAGGAATTATTTATGAATTCTCGGAAAATGAATATATGATTACCGTTGAAGTGGTTGATGTTATTACAGACCAGATAAAGTACGCCATCAAGTCTTCTCATTTTACGAAAAAAGATTTTAATAAAACATTGGAGGATCTTTCGCAACAACTACTTGGTTATTTTCTTTCAGGAGAAACTAAATTGACCCAAGGACAACTTCCACCCAAATACAATGCCTATGAAACTTATTTAAAGGGACAGCAGACGCCATCTTTTCAAAGTTATCAGAAACTCCAGTTTTTTCTGAAAGCAATTGAATTGGATAGCACATTTGTAAACCCCTATTTTTCAATCCTGGAACTAGCCAGCACCTGGGGTTATCAGAATTTGACGGACTCGACAATATTGCTACTTGAAAAAAGATCAGCCATGCTTTCAGAGTTCCAATTTCTACAATTTGAAGCATACAAAGCGCGTATTCGAGGTGATCTTGAGCGTAGCTCTGATCTCCAGTGGAAACTTTACACCCAATATAAAGTGGAATCCGGTGCTACCAAAGCAATTTATTATGATGTATCCTCAAACAAAGCTACAGATGCTGTCTATAAATATCACCAATATCGTCCGATCAACAAATCTATTCTAACGAGCAATTATAAAGAACAGGCTTACCTTGGTGAAGTGTATGAAGCTTATTGTGCATTGGAACAATTTGATTCTGTAATTTACTGGATCCACAAAAATAAAATTCCCGTATTACATTTCACGGTTGCACTTGCACACCTTGAAGCAACTTTGCATCTTAAAAAATGGGTTGCGTTAGATAGTCTTCTGGAAAGTTATACCAACAATCTTAATGTTGATCAACAGCTTTATACTAAACCAGCACTTTATTGGAAAATATGTAGTGAACTTTTTTTGCTTCAGGAAACTGAAAAACTTTCACATTATTTGAATTTGATGGAAAAGGTAAATGAAGAGAACCCTGCAAATATGTTTTACCATTACTATAAAGGTATGGCCTTGTTTTTAAAAGGAAATTATCAAGACGCAGCCAGAGAACAAGTTTTACATTATGATCAAACGCCTCAATTCAGGTTCTTCATTGCATTTCCAGCTATTTGTTATCTCAAATCCGAACAGCTCGATAAAGCAAAAGAATGGATGAAAAAAATTCAATCTATTGGAAGCGGATATCCCGGACAGCTTGAATACGCAAATGCTGTGTTTTATTGCCATTTGAAAAATTATGAGAAAGCCATGTATCATTTGAGCCGCGCATTATCTCAGGGTTATGAATTTGATTTTTATAGTTACCAAAATGATTTTCTTTTGAAGGACCTCTTTTCTTATAAAGCCTTTTTGGATTTTACAAAAGCTAAATAAATAAGAAGTTAATGAAATTCATTTCATTTAAAATCATTGAAACTTAACACTTACAAAGTTTAATTAAAAACATGCAAGTCTTTACGCGTATTGATCAAATAAGAAACAGCCTCCATTCACATCGAGAAAATAATAAACGCATCACTTTTATTCCAACTATGGGAGCCTTACATGATGGCCATATGTCATTGATTCGAATGGGTCAACAAAACGCAGACATCACTGTATGTAGCATTTTTGTAAATCCTACCCAGTTTAACAATGCTAAAGACCTTCAAAGTTATCCCCGGATGTTGGAAAAAGATGTAAAAATGCTTGAAGCGTTTCATTGCGACATTTTATTTGCACCAGATGCATCCGAGGTTTATCCTGAAGGATTGGAGACCCGTCTCCATTTGAAGCTGGGAAAATTGGATCAGGTCATGGAGGGTCAATTCAGACCCGGACATTTTGAGGGAATGTTGCAGGTTGTCAAACGGTTGTTAGATATCATTCAGCCCGATGATCTCATCATGGGCCAGAAAGACTTTCAGCAATTTACCTTAGTTCGGTTCATGCTGAGCGAGCTTGGAATCCCAACCAAACTCCTCATTGCTCCTACATTGCGCGAAAAGGATGGACTTGCTATGAGTTCCAGAAATATCCGATTAAGTGCCGAAATGCGAGAAGTGGCACCCGTAATTTTTAAGAACCTCGAATATTTAAAGTCTCATTTTGAAAGCATGGACGTGTGTGACCTAAGCCAGGAAGTCATGGAAAATTTGGATCGGGCAGGACTCAAAGCGGAATACGTCGAAATCGTGGATGGCGACCTTCTGGAATTGGTTGAAAACCCTGAAAATCACAGGAATATTGTGGCCTGTATAGCTGCATGGGCAGGAGAAGTGCGTTTAATTGATAATTTGTACTTAAAAGGAGGTCCGAATTGAACTATTTGGCTTCAATCTGACTTATTGGAGGTGAATTCTATTTTTAAGCTAATTTTGCACCGATGTTCCTGCAATTTTTTAAATCAAAAATCCATCGCGCCAAGGTTACAGAAGCGAATCTGAACTATGTGGGAAGTATTACCATTGACGAAGTTTTGATGAATGCCGCCAATTTATTTGAAGGAGAAAAAGTCCAGGTGGTCAATAATAACAATGGAGAACGCTTTGAAACTTACGTGATCAAAGGGGAAGCAAATTCAGGCATGATTTACTTAAATGGAGCAGCAGCCCGAAAGGCTGAAGTTGGAGATATTATCATTGTCATATCTTATGCTTTCATGACACCCGAAGAAGCAAAAACATTCCATCCCGTTTCTGTACATGTTGATGACAACAACCGCATAAAGTAACTTTAGTTTGCCAGCCCAACTCAAAAATGTTCTCAAGCTCCTGCTGTTTTTAGGCATCGGCATATCTATTATGTACTATTTATACACGCAAAATCAACTTGCATATTTAGAACATTGCAAAAAAGAAGCAATTCCAGCCGAGCAATGTAATTTGCTCCAAAAGCTCACTGAAGATTTTCGCCAACTTAACTATTTTTGGATTTCTCTGATATTTGTAGGATTTGCAATGACTAATTATTCGAGAGCAAAAAGATGGCAAATCATCCTGGAAACTATGGAGTATCGGACTCGCTTTGCAAATGCCTACAGTTCCATATTTATTGCCTATTTGGCCAATCTTGGATTCCCGAGAATTGGTGAATTTGTAAGAGCCGGAGTCTTTTCAAAACAGGAAAATATTCCTTTTGATAAAGTTTTTGGATCCGTGGTATTAGATCGCATCGCAGATATGATCACTTTTTCGTTATTGGTATTACTCGCTTTTGCTTTGGATTGGAATACCTTTCAAATATTTTTTACAAAATTCGCCAGCTTACCGGGAGTACATGTGAATGGCTTGTTGTTGGGTATTGTCATTTTAGCCTTTTTTGCACTTTGGTTATTGAGAGAAAGTTTGTTGAAATTAAAAGTAATCCAAAAAATGATCCAGGTTTTAGATGGAATTTGGGAAGGTGTTAAGTCAATTCGGAATTTACAAAAAAGGAATGCATTTATATTTCATACCATTATGATTTGGGTTTGGTTTTTTTTGATGTTCGTGTTTGCATGTAAGGCGTATCAAGCTACATCCGGGTTAAACTTCGTTCAAATGCTGGTGGTTTATGTTTTTGGAAGTTTTGGTGTATTTATTCCTTCACCCGGAGGTATGGGTACCTTTCATTATTTGGTCATCGTATCTTTAGGACTTTATGGAATTCACCAGGCTGATGCTTTTTCATTTGCCAATATTGCCTTTACCTGGGGACAATTTTTAGCACTATTGGTGTTTGGAACTGCGAGCCTTATTTGGGTAAATTGGAAAACGAAATCTGGGATTCCCTCAAATGATCCGAAATAATGTATTTGAGACTATCTTCTAAATATAAGACCATAGACGAGCTTCAAAAGCTAAAGCTCGAGTGGAATGATGAAGGCCTGAAATGCGTATTTACGAATGGTTGCTTCGACATCTTACATGAAGGCCATGTCCGCTATCTTGAAGAAGCAAGATTATTGGGCGATAAACTAATCGTTGGGATTAATGGAGATCAAAGTGTAAGAAGATTAAAAGGGCCAACAAGGCCAATCAATTTTCAGCAAAGCAGAGCAATCGTACTTTCGGCCTTACAGTCAGTTGATGCCGTTATCATTTTTGAAGAAGACACACCTGAAAACCTGATTCAAAAAATAAATCCGGAAGTGTTGGTTAAAGGTGGAGATTGGAAAGTGGACCAGATCGTTGGTGCTGACCACGTGTTGAATATGGGTGGACAGGTATTTTCACTTACTTTTCATCAGGGATTTTCAACCAGTTTGATCGTTCAAAAAATGAAATCTGAAAAATGACAAAAATTCAGGATCTGACTGATTTTCTTGAAGGGATTGCACCATTGAATCTTCAGGAGACCTATGACAATGCCGGGCTTATTTATGGGGATAAATCCTGGGAAATCAAGGGTGTTCTTTGCTGTTTGGATGCAACTGAAGAAATTTTACATGAGGCCAAGCAAAGGAACTGCAATTTGATTGTCAGCCACCACCCCATCATTTTTAAAGGCTTAAAACAAATACAATATCAACATTATGTTGACAAAGCAATCATTTACGCAATTAAAAATGATATTGCCATTTATGCTATTCATACCAACCTGGACAATGTTCTCGAAAATGGAGTTAATCAAAGAATTGCCAAACGATTGAATCTCAGCAATTTGCAAATTTTGGCTTCAAAACCAAACCATACAGATATCGGAACCGGTATTTTGGGAATTTTAGAAAAACCATTAAGGCCTGCTGATTTTCTTACATTTCTTAAATTACAAATGCAAACCCAAATTATCAGGCACACGGCTTTGTCCTCTCAGCAAATAAGTAAAGTAGCCATAACAGGAGGTTCTGGGGCTTTTTGGATAAAGACAGCAATTGCAGCTGGTGCTGATGCCTATGTTACAGCTGATGTGAAATATCACGAATTCTTTGAAGCAAATGGTGAGATTCTCCTTTGCGACATTGGTCATTATGAAAGCGAACAATTCACGATAGAGTTGTTATACGAACACATTTCGGAAAAATTTCGTAATTTTGCATCCCATTGTGCTAATTTGAATACAAATCCAATACAATATTTTTAATTATGTCTAAAAATACGCCACAGGCTGATGTGCCTATAGCATTGAAACTCAAGCAATTGTATGAACTACAGCAAATTGATTCTGAGGTAGACAAATTGCATATTATCAAAGGAGAGCTACCCGTTGCTGTCAGTGATTTGGAAGACGAGCTGGCCGGATTAAATACCCGAATCCAGAAATTAGAAACTTCCATCACGGATATGGACCAGGATATTGCCAACCATAAAGGGAATATGAAGCAATCCGAAGAACTCATTAAAAAGTACGAAAAACAGCTCAACTCTGTAAAAAACAACAGAGAATATGATGCTTTAAATAAAGAGATCAACTTGCAGCGTCTTGAAATCCAACTTTCTGAGAAAAAGGCCAAGGAAATTGTGGAGCAAATCAAATTAAAAAAAAGCTACTCTTGACACTGTTAATGAAAGATTGGGGCACAAACAAAAAGAGCTTGAAGAAAAGAAAGAGGAGCTGGGTAAAATCATTGAAAAAACGGAAAAAGAAGAATTAACCCTTAGTAAAAAGTCAGAGAAAGGGCGTAAAAATATTGAAGTAAGATTACTCAATGCTTACGACAAAATCCGCCATCGTTACCGCAATGGTTTGGCTGTTGTTACCATTAAAAGAAATGCGTGTGGAGGGTGCTTTAACCAAATACCACCTCAAGTTCAGCTGGAGATCGGGCTTCGCAAAAAGATTATTGCCTGCGAACACTGCGGCCGCGTTTTAGTTGATGACCAGATCATGGAAGGGGATATCTGATAGATGATCACAAAGCCATGAACCGTCATCAAACTTTATGGCTAATCCTGTTTGTTATTATTGCAAATTCCTTTGGGCAAAAGATTATTGCTAATGATTATTGCCAGTTTGACCATGAGGTCCGAAAAATCTATGCTGACATTCTCCAGCTTAATTTTGAAATCGCTGAAAAACAGCTGGCTAAAATAGCCAATTCAGAAATCCATCATCGGAATAAAGCTTATTTGTTATTAGAAAATGAATTGGATTTTTTCAAACTTTTTATTCTCGATGACAAAGGTGATTTTGAAAAAAGAAAGTCACATAGGGAACGTAGGCTTAAAATTTTAGAAAAAAGTGATTTAGAAGATACCTGGAAAAGTTTTCTGATGGCTGAAATTGATTTACACTGGGCGTTAGTGTATATGAAGCAACAGGAGCAGCTTAAAGGAATTCAATTATTGTATGGCTCCAAATTGCTTTTGGATAAAAAATCTGCACAATACCCTGCGTTTTATTACTATAAAAAATCACTTGGTATCCTTCAAGCACTCTTAGGAACCATACCTCCAGAATATCAATGGGCCAGTCGTTTGGTTGGGTTGGATGGCAATATCAGACAGGGAAAAGAAACCCTTCATCAGTTTATTATTGCCAGTCAGCAAGACAAAGGTTTTTTTTTGGAAGAAGCTTATGCTGCGAATAGCTTTATCATGTGTTATTTAGAGCATAAACCCAAGGAAGCTTTTCAATATTGGGTGAATAAAACACACCGACAAGAACAAGGGCCTATTTTCGCATGGGTTCACGCAAAAATCGCATTGCGAGCAGGTTTTAATGATGGTGCCCGTATGGTATTTAGCGTGCTGCCTCAAGACCATTTTGAAAAACTTCCATATTTATACTACTTACAGGGATTAAGTGAATTGCAGGCATTGCAAACTAGCTCAGACCAATATTTTGCTTTATTTCTAAAATCAAATACAGGCCTTAACTACATCAAAGAAGCCTGGCAAAAAAGAGCCTGGAATGCATTACTACAGGGCAACCAAACCGCATATAAGTTATATATGTCTCAATGCCTTGTACAAGGTGTTGCTCAAATTGATGAAGATCAACAAGCTTACCTGGACGCCAAATCTGCTCATCTGCCAGACACTATTTTATTGAAAGCCAGATTATTATGTGATGGGGGTTATATTGAAAAAGCAGAAAAATATCTCTTAAATCAGGCAACTAAGCTTCAAGATGATCCTGAAAAGAAATTGGAATACAATTACCGTTTAGCCAGAATTTATCATCTCGGACAGAAAAACGACCAAGCCTTGAGGTATTATCAAACAGTAATGCTGACGGGACCCGAAAACTCATATCTGGTTTGTAATGCCCATTTACAAGTAGGGATTATCATGGAACTCCGATATAATCGGACAGAAGCAGAAATGAATTTTAACAAAGTTTTGAAGTTAAAGCCCGATAAATACAAGAATTCCTTGCATCAAAAGGCAAAAGCCGGACTGACAAGATTGCGTTCAAAATAATTGCACAGGTGGCCGAGGAAACCTATTTTTGCATCCCCATTCGGACAAAAGTTCTTTTTTGGCGTGGTAGCTCAGCCGGTTAGAGCGTGCGATTCATAATCGCAAGGTCGAGAGTTCAAGTCTCTCTCACGCTACTCAGCTTTTCATAACATAGGGCTCTGGCCCTATGTTATGCATTATGACTAGTTCAATCCCGCACTATACACCACCCCATAAAATTTTTCCTAGTTAGAATAAATGAAGGGATTACTTAAATAAACTATAAGAGTTATTGCGGCTTGATTTATTATTTTTGAGTAGATTAACTCATTGAAATGGCCTTCTATTATATCCTGAAATCAAGTTTTATTTTGGCGTATTTGGCAAATATCTTTACAATTTTAACGGGTTTAATTGCCTTTATAGGTTCGATTATCGCCATTTGTGAATATAGAAGAAATAATCTAATTAAACGCGCAGAATTTTATACCTCGGTCTTTAAAATGTTATTTATTGATGATACTTTTAAGAAGATAAGAGATAAACTCGATGAGATTTATGAATATGAGAAATCTAATGTAACCGATGAAATATTTAATCAAATTACCAATGACCCTAAGTTGGAAACAGAATTAGTAAAGTATTTTAATTTTTTAGAATATGTGATCACTTTAAAGGAGGTTCTGAAAGCATTAAATGAAAATGAATTTAACAGCTTACTTAACTATCAATTAAAATCGTATTCTAAAATAAAAGGCTTGAAAAAATATTGCGAATATGGTTTTGAAAGTCTCAATAGGGAGTTAGAAAAGATTAAAAAATCAGATAAATGAACTATTCTATTTTAGCTTTTGTTAAATTAGTCTATGACCAATAAATATCTTTTTACCTATGGGACGCTGAATCCTGAAGCCGAACTTTTAAATTCATTTGCGCTACCTTACAAGCTTGTAGGGAAAGCCTTTGTTTTTGGAAAAAAAGTAATAAATTCCGAATACCCGGCAGTAATTAAATCGAACAAAGAATCAGGAGAAAAAATATTCGGCTACATTCTCGAATTCAATCATCAAGATGATGCCTTTTTAAAGCTGGATAAATATGAAGAATATTATCCCGGGAAACCTAACAATTCACTTTATTTAAGAGAACTAACACATGCTTACCTAACTGAATCACAAGAGAAAGTGGAATGTTGGATTTATTGGGGTAATGAGAAAAATCCGAATTTATTGAAGACTACATCATCTTCAGATTTGAGAGTATAAAATATTTCTAATTTTAATGCACATATAAAAGATAAGATTCAATATCTTTCAGCGATTCTCCCCTTATAATATATATTCCATTCGCTAAGCTTTCCAGTTGTTTCAAATCATTACAAAGTTTTTTACCATCAATGGTCCAAACTGAATAAGTCCCCTTCTCCTTACAGTTGTTAGTTAGAATTTGGGCTCCACTTCCCTTTCGAAATTGGATCGTCTTTAGTTGCGTATGACTTGATTGCATATCTTTAAATAAATTGCAACTTTTATAATACCTGCCATTCCATACACAATCCCCTTTTTTGACCGATACTCTTAAATTATTAAAATACGGTGCCATTAATTCAACATAAGCTCCCGCAGACCCATTCGACCATTGAATCTCATAGTCAGCCGGATTAATCAACTGACCATTGGTTTCAAACAAACCGATGATAAACTGACAAGCACCACCACAAATAGTCTTACAAATCGACGCCGGATAATTTAGTTGATGCAACTCATCATAATCATCCTCGCACGATGAAAGTATAAATTTCATTTCACTACATGGACCGGAACATTCTATGTTCACGGTATCCTTGATTTTTTGCTCACAGATATCTGCAAACTCAATAGATTTGGGTCTTCCTGTTTTCCAACTGTAATATTTATAGGTAACAGTCAAAATATCATCCTTAAAAAGGAGGATAGGGTTTTGATTTTGCAAAGTGTATTCCGGATGATTGGAATTTTTTGAAATATTCCAAAACAATTCACGTTCTCGAATCTTGGTTTGAATAAGATTTGAATTGCCGTCGACAGCTGAAATTTGAATCATCCCATTTGGCATACATTCTTTTTCTAAAAAAATCATACAGGGGTCGATGATACAGGGACTTACATAGATGTCAAAAGTATCTGTGACTTCGCAATCGTTGTTATAAGATCTCAAAATATAACGCGTATTTTTAGCTGGGCTGGCTTTGGGATTCGGGCATGAAGTACAGCTTAGTCCTTCTTTCGGAGACCATTCGTATTGATACGCCGAATCAAATTTTTTGATCATTTCTATGGAATCTTTCAGACAAATGCTGTCTGCTCTAAAATTAAATTCCAGACCGGGTTCTTTCAGTATAAATTGCCGAACAATGGTATCACTACAGGGTTCTTTTGACTCTACTATAAGTTGAATTTTAAGAAGTCCGGTTTCGCTGGTCGTTAGAACCGGATTCTGCAAATCAGATGTTTGAGTCTGTCCATTTATATTGAATTCCCAAAAATATTTTTCCAGGGTTGAAAATGGATCCGTTGATTTATTCTGCATTTGCAGTGTAATTGGTTTTCGGCATTCCTTAAAGCTCAAATCAAAATCTGCAATAGGTGTTGAATTGCAGATGCGTACATTGATTTGAAAATCTCTTCTGAGGACAGATAGTAATTTTCCATTGCGATATTCTTCTACGCAATAGGCAATGAGATATTGGGCAATGATAGGTTCTGCGAATCCTGCCATATAACCAGTTGCGGCGCCAATTTGAAGCGGAGGAGTTCCTCCAATCATATCTGAAAGGCTGTAGGCACCACTGAATACCACGAGATCATAAGGCGGATTGGAAGGCGTGGCAGGCCGTGGATTCAATTGATCGGCCCCGAGATAAGGCGTACACATGCGGTAAACTAAAGAATCCCCATCAGCATCTTTTGCTTTAAGATCAAATGCAATGGGTAGACCACCGCATATATATATGGGTGGATAAGACCCAAGTTGTGGACTGGAATTGCATTGGATCAATGCTTCTTCTGATATTTCAAGGGTGTAAGTCGCACCGGATTCCAAAGGATCCACAATATTGCGGATGGTATAATTTCTGCAACATCTTTGGTAAGCCAAAATATAACCACCCTGAATGAAGGGCAGCTCCACCGTATCTATGTAGGAGGTTGTATGCACACAGACATCGCCACCAACAATTCCGCAGGTTTTTGATAAAACCTCATTCAAAGTATCGTCTTGTCTGAAGTCCATGAGCAGACGCCCAACATTCCCCAATTGCGATTGGAGACGACCTTGATGATCAAATATACCCATAGCTGCGGGGTTATCAAATTGTGCTGCTGGATTTCCATTTAAGCAATCTCTTCTAAGTGTAAGTGTGATCTCGTATAACTGATTTCCTAAACACCGGTATGTGATATCTCCACCTACAATATGAGTCGCATTGGTCACAGGTAAAATAAAAATACTGGCTAAAAAATAAAGGAGACTTTGAAAATACCAGAAAAAGACTGAGCGGATAAAAGAGCTCTATTAAAAATATACGGGATTTTGTTTAATAACATCTTCTTTATTTTAGACTCGCTAAATATACAACAATCTCCTTACAGACACTCGTTTTGCGAGTTTGGCTGCCTGAATAAGTGTTAAAGTTACAAACCACTCAAGTTAATAGGACCTCTTATGTGTGCTACTTGAAGTGTAGTATCTTTAAGCCACAATTATTCAACAACCTTAACAATTTATATTGATTTATGAAATGTCCAATGTTCTCATTTAACCGAGTCAGTAATTTTTCATTTCTGCTAAGCTACATTTTGATTCCTGCGTTGTTAATTACTGCTTGTTCCGGTTCAAAAAATTTAAATCACACTTCAAATGATGAAATCGTTTCCTTTGCCATCATTCAGATTAATGATTTTTACGAAATTGCTCCTCTTGAAAATGGAAAAATTGGGGGCGCAGCAAGGATTGCCAGTTTAAGAAAAAAAGTACTCAAAGATTTTCCAAATACCTATACTGTTCTTGCCGGTGACTTCCTCAGTCCGAGTTTATTGGGCACGCTCAAATGGGAAGGCGAACGCATCCGCGGAAAACAAATGGTTGAAGCCTTAAACTTATTAGGATTGGACCTTGCGACCTTTGGAAACCATGAATTTGATATTGATATGGCCTCCCTTCAAAAGCGGCTCAACGAATCGAAATTTGATTGGGTCTCCTCGAATGTTTTGCAGGTAAACAACGGACAAAAAGCCCCATTTACCATCCAGCAGAATGGAAATACACGGTCCATCCCAAAAAATAAAATAATCAGATTTTCTAATGCAAAAGGAAAGACGATTCGCATTGGATTTGTAGCCCCTTGTTTGCCTGCCAATAAAACTGATTTTGTGTATTACGAAGATATTTATACAAGTACTGAACAACAATTAAAAATCATCAAAGACAGCGTTGATTTTATCATTTCACTCAGCCATCTCAATAAAGAAGACGATTTAGCCATGGCTAAAAAATATCCTGAAATTAATTTGATATTGGGCGGACACGAGCACGAAAATATGAAATATGAAATTGGAAAACGGTGATGACCAAAGCGGATGCCAATGCAAAAACAGCCTATCTTCACAAAGTCCATTTCAACACCAACAAGAAATCATTTACTTTAAAATCTGAACTTGTCAAATTAGATGAACATATTGTATTAGATCCCGAAGTTCAAAACCTGGTTACCCAATGGAAATCCATAGAATATAAAATCATCCGCGAAATGGGATTTGAACCCGATGAAGTTTTGATGAAACTTTCAACTCCTTATGATGCAAGAGAACAAACGACGCGAAATAATCAATGCCCGTTTGGTGAATTAATTGCCAAATCCATGTTGGCAGCTTATTCCGGAGCTGATGCGGCCATCCTAAATTCAGGAGGCATCCGCGTAGACGACATGTTGAGCGGTAGTTTATCACAATACGATATTCTCAGGTCATTGCCTTATGGAGGTTCAGTCCTTTTAGTGAGTATAAAAGGATCTTTGCTCAGAAACGTACTAAATGTTGGAGAAAAGAATAAAGGTTCAGGCGGCTATCTACAACGATATCGATTGACTCAAAATTCAAATGATCAATGGTTTGTTGGTACAGAACTCTTAAAAGATGAAGCTTGGTATAAGCTTGTCATTAATGATTTTCTAATGACGGGAAAAGAAAAAGGCCTCGATTTTCTTACACGCCAAAATCCGGAAATCAAAATTTTAAGCGAAGCTGATCCGAAAGATAAAAATGCACTGACAAATGATATCAGGAGTGTGATTATTGATTATATAAAGAAAGGGGGGAAGTGATCGCTTTAAGGATTTACATTTCTTTTCGATAATTACAATATGAACACTGTAAGAATATATTTTTTGTAATCATTTGAAGAAATCTATTGAGAAACAAACGAGAATACTTCTGACATTAACTTTATAGTAAGTATATTATTGATTGGCATAACAATTTGAAAATTATTGGACCATTCATCAAAAAATAATCTATTTTGCAGTAACAAAATAGGAATAGACTTAAGTATATGAAAGAAGAAAAGAAAACCAAAACGAAGCAAACCAAGCCTGTTGCACAAAATGAACTTGTTCGTGGTGCAACTTCCTTCTTTGAATCCAGGATCCAAATTACAAGGCTGCTTCCAGCCCTTGCAATTGCCTTAACATTCATTGGTTATATTCCATCGTTAAGTGCCGAATTCGTCAACTGGGACGACCAGGACTATGCCAGCAACAATCCACTGATTCATAATTTTTCAAACTTTTTAAAATTTTTTACAACCCCGGTTCAAGGAAATTATCATCCATTGACCATGATCAGTCTAGCATTTAATTATGCGATCTCCGGATTGAATCCATTCAGTTATCATCTGGTCAATGTTTTATTCCACCTCGCGAATGTGTTTCTTGTTTTTAAATTTATAAATGGATTGCTTCCCGGAAAAATATTTATTGCATTCAGTGTAGCATTATTTTTTGGCGTGCATCCCATGCATGTCGAATCAGTAGCCTGGGTTTCAGAACGCAAAGATGTGCTTTATACTTTTTTCTTTTTATTGGGATTCATTCAATATTTAAAATATATCGATCTAAATTCGAAGAGGAACTATTGGTATTGCTTTCTTTTCTTCTGTCTATCCATCATGTCCAAGCCAGCTGCGATTATTTTTCCTGCAGTCCTTTTCACATTGGACTTTTATAGAAATCGGCCATTTAGTTTCTCGATCATTAAAGATAAAATTCCGTTTGGACTCATTGCTGCATTCTTTTTATACCTGACTCTTCATGCCCAAACCAGTGCGGGAGCAACACCCACTTCAGAATTTTATACCTGGGACACAAGGATATTTTTTCCCTTTTATGGATACATGATGTATATCTACAAAATGTTTTTACCTATAGGGCTAACTGCTTTTTATCCCCTGCCTCCTATTAATGAGGGACTCAAAACAGCTTATTATATTGGACCGATCGTTTTTTTATTATCCTCTTATTGGTCATACAAAACATGGAAACAGAATCGCGAAGTAACTTTTGGTTTTGCATTTTATTTGGTCAATTTATTTTTAGTCTTGCAATTATTTTTGGTCGGTAGTGCGATCATAGCCGAACGCTATACTTACGTTCCCTACATAGGTTTGTTCTTTGTATTCAGCTGGTGCTTAGAAAAAATGCTCTCACAAAAGAAGAACTTAGCATATGGTTTGGTGATCGGCGCAGGTCTTATTTGTACGGGATTAACTTACAAACATGCAACGACCTGGCAGAACACCGGAAGCTTATGGGACAATGCTATACGATCCTATCCGGGAGCCAAAGCATATACCAACCGGGCTTATCTTTATCAACAACAGGGCCAGCTGGAAAAGGCTTTGCAACATTATCAAACCTCATTAAAATACAATGTGATTGATGCGGAAGTGTATTACAATATGGGCGTCATTTATTTTAATCTCAATAAAGATAGTTTTGCTTTGACTTCCTACGGCACTGCATTACAATACAAACCCGAATATGAAGAAGCATTTAATGGCAGAGGTTCTGTTTATGCCAGAATGGGACAACACGAAAAAGCTTACGCTGATTTTAACAAATGTCTGAGCCTGGACCCCAATTATGCACTAGCCTACAAAAACAGGGCTTCATCCTATTTCATTGAAAATAAATACGACTCTGCTATTGTAGATTACAAAAGATATATCGCCTTAAATAAATCGGATGTGGAAGGCGTTTCGAATTTATGTGTCGTTTATTTAAACAAAGGAGATAATGAAGAAGCTATTAAAATCTGCGATCAGGCCATTCAACAAGATCCCAAATTTGCAAAAGCATATACGAATGCCGGAGCCGCTTATATTAATCTCAATAATTTTCCTAAAGCCATTGAATACCTCAGTAAAAGTTTTACACTGGATTCCATAAGTGAAGAAAATTTGAAATTCCTCAGTCTGGCATATTTAAAAAATGGAGATACAACCAAAGCCTATTCCATTTTTGAATATGCGCAGAAGTTGAAGGCCAGATAGATAGGAGAGTTTGTTCGTTGTTGGTTTGTTATTAAACACTGCCGGCTTCAGCCGGGTTGATACCCTGAAACTCAATAACGAAAAGTTAAATTGAACCTGTGGTAAGTTGAATTTTAAATCTTTATATGAATAGGAATGGGTTTCAACCCATTCCGCATTGGGAAAGAAGTTGATAGTTGTTAGTTGTTGGTGGTTAGGAGTTCGATGTTGATTTGAAAGATTCATCCGTTTATCATCTATTTCATAAATTGAAATTTTCATGTTACGTAAATCTCATTTATACATTGCCGGCTTCAGCCGGGTTGATAACCTGAAATCCAATAACGAAAAGTTAAATTGAACCTGTAGTAAGTTGAATTTTAAATCTAAATATGAATAGGAATGGGTTTCAACCCATTCCGCATCGGGAAAGAAGTTGTTAGTTGTTAGTTGTTAGGAGATCGATGTTGATTTGAAAGATTCATCCGTTTGTCGTCTATTTCATAAATTGAAATTTTCATGTTACATAAATCTCATTTATACATTGCCGGCTTCAGCCGGGTTGATACCCTAAAACCCAATAACGAAAAGTTAAATTGAACCTGTGGTAAGTTGAATTTTAAATCTTAATATGAATAGGAATGGGTTTCAACCCATTCCGTATCGGGAGGATGTTATTTGTTTTCAATTTGATGAGATAGATCTCCGATTTAACTTCCGTCCGGAAAACGGAGTTTTCCTATCGCTCCAGCGTATCCCGCTTTGAAAAAATTTGGCGTGTAGATTTTGCACGAATAAAGCGGGATACGCAGAGCTGGTTATAAAATAGCTTTCATCTTAAGCTTGAAATCCTCCAACAACTAACATCTAACATCTATCAACTACCAACTAAAAAGGCCCAATGTCAAAACAACATTGAGCCCGAATAATACTGATTTTGGAATTGTTACTTGCGCAGGTCCCTGAGTATGTTGATGGACTCTGCTACATAAATATCTTTGGAAAGATTTTTAAGAAAATCTTCATTGCGTGCAATCCTCGAAGAGTCTGCATTGATATATGCCATATCTGATTTTAGATTTTCGCAGATCAAACCCTGGATAGGGTTGTCGAGAATTTTCTCAAACTTTTTGGCATCTTCATTTCTTTTATCATACCAGGCTTTGTATTTTTTATATTCAAGTGGTATGACGGTTTCTTCTCTGGTTTTGGCCAGGCGTTTTGCGTTTTCGTCGATGAGCTTAAATGTTTGATTCTCTTTTACGCGTTCATTGCTTTTTTTGCGTAAATCCTCGAGGTTTTTTACTACAAATACATTTTGATTGTAATTCTGTTTTTCAATCACATCATACTGGAGTGGATGATCGTATTCTTTTTCTCCATTGATGATATAACTATAGGTATCGGGTAATAGAATATCCGGATCAACACCTTTTAATTGAACGGAACCTCCATTGACGCGATAATACTTTTGTATGGTGACTTTCATTTCGCCCAGCGGTCTCATATTTGCATAGGGAGTAAGCTGGTCTAAATTTCTGAATTGTTGAACTGTTCCTTTGCCAAACGTAGGTTCACCCCCGACAATAATTGCTCTTTTATAATCCTGAAGACAGGCACTGATGATTTCGGAAGCTGAGGCACTGTTTGAATTCACAAGGATTACTAATGGACCATCAAAATGCACTTTTGGATCCGGATCATTGTAAGCTCTTGCACCTTTTTTATCTCTCACTTGAACGACGGGACCTTCAGGAATAAACAAGCCCGACATATCTACAACTTCTTGTAAAGAACCACCACCGTTATTTCGCAAATCGAGAATAATACTTTCCGCACCTTCTGCTTTTAACTTGGCAATTTCTTCAGCAATATCTTTTGCCGCCGATGGACTGTTGGCATCGTTGAAATCTGCATAGAATCGGGGCAATCGAATGAACCCAACTTTCTCCTGGATCCCATCGAGCTTTAACATCGCTGATTTGGCAAATCCTTCATCCATAATCACTTCATCGCGAACGATGGTAATGGATTTCACTTCGCCGCCTTGTTTTTTTACTTTTAATGTGACTTTTGTTCCTTTCTTCCCCCTTATTTTACTAACCACATCGTCAATTCTCATGCCTTTTATGTCAACTTCATCTTTACCATCCTGTTGAACACCCATGATGATATCATTGGCTTCGAGCTCACCCTGCCGGCCGGCAGGACCACCCGGAACAATGGAAGATACTTTTGTATACTCTCTTTCTGTTTGTAATCGCGCACCGATTCCTTCCAGTTTTCCAGACATGTTAATATTAAAATCTTCCTTTTCTTTAGGATTCAGATAATCTGTGTGAGGATCGTATAAATGGATAAAAGTATTTACAAATAATTCAAATCGGTCTGATCTCCTTACTTGTCGCAGGCGATCAAAAAATCCGTCTAAATTATCTTTTACAGCTTTATCAATTTCCATTCGTATGGAATCATCAGGTCTTTTTTTGTTTTCTTTTTCCAAAGCGGCTAATTCATCAAAATAGCGATTCAGTTTTTCGTGTTTAACAGACCTGCGCCAGTAATCCTTCATTGCTTTTTCATCAGCAGGCCAGGATCGTTTGTCTGAATCAAATTCGAATTCTTCGTCTTTTGTAAAATCAAAAGGCATACCGATGACTTCTTTATAGTAAGATTCTGAATTAGCAATTCCCTGATCGAGCAACTGCAATGCCAAATCAAAGAATTCAACTTTTCCTTCTTTAAAATGATCATCCAGATCCTTTTTATATTTTTCTAATTGTTTGACGTCCTTATGGGTATAAAATCTTTTTCCCAGATCCATGTTGTCTAAAAAATCCTTAAAAGCTTTTTCTGAAAAAGCATCATCGACCACTGGCGGAGCATAATGAAATCTTTGCGAACTTTCATAGATCAGTTTTAACAAGTGGCTTTCCTTGGAAGTCGGCTCGTGTTGAGGCTGGCGGCAATTTCCGGTGAAATAAAATACGAGAACCAATATCGGCAGTAATAAAAACCAATTTCTTTTTGAATTCATCTTCTTCTTCATTTTGTAAATAACATATCTAACAATAATCCTGGCAAAACGATTATGCAAACTGCCAAAGTTTATAAAAGCTTTAACAAATATGCGACCGCTGTGCTCAATTATTCAATTTACCAACACAAATATACTACGAATTGTTTCGTAGATGTCAATTATTTTCAAATTGTGACCGTATTTGGAAGGAACTTAATATTGAAGATTGAGAATAGATTCAGCTTCCCTTTGTTTCCCGCAGATTTGCGCGGATTTTGCGCAGATTAAATTATTTAAGTTCTTACTTTCATGTCACATTGATTCCTTTTACCAAACCACTTATATCTGTTTTTTGCGATATAATTATAAACCGCATCGCGCAGCCATTTTGGAATAATATAGGCCAAAATAATAAGCTTATGTATTCCTCCGAGTCCCAGGCCCGTTTGTATAATGGCCTCTGAGGCAAAAAACCATTTTCCAGACTTATACAACAAAACCGAATCCGGAAAATCCTCCATTTTTACATGTAATGGAAGGCTGATTTTTCCGTTTTTAAAATCCGAAAGGGTAAACATCAAAAATTTTTGGTTTTTATCCCTTTTGCGAAGCCAACTGCATAATTTTGAGCATAATAGACATTCGCCATCATAAAACAAATAGATTTGTTTCGAACTCTCCATAACTAGTAAACACTGGAAAGGCATTCCGGATCACAGCAGTGAGATTAAATTGATATTTTATTTAGCTTTATCCCAATATAAACAACTGAATAACAAATAGATAATTATAAAAAAGCCAGTTTGATGGGCTGTTTTCTCATTTCTTTATACTTTTGTGCCGCCTAATTCAAAAAATAATGGAAAACCTCATTTACTATTTACCCGCATTTGGAATCATCGGACTCCTTTACATGGCCTACTTGTATAATTGGGTCTCTAAACAGGATTCAGGAAATGAAAAGATGAAATTTATCTCCAACAACATCGCAGAAGGTGCCATGGCTTTCTTAAAGCAGAGTACCGGGTACTTGCAATATATGTCGTTGTAGCTGGTGGTTTACTTGGATTTCTGAGTTTTATGGTACCCACAACGCATTGGACCATCGTGGTTGCTTTTATCATTGGTGCTCTATTTTCTGTAATTGCCGGATTTATTGGAATGAAGGTTGCCACGCGTGCAAACGTCAGGACTACCCAAGCTGCAAGAAGTTCTTTGGTTAAAGCATTAAATGTTTCTTTCAAAGGGGGTACCGTGATGGGTCTCGGAGTGGCCAGTTTGGCTGTTTTGGGTTTGAGTGTTTTATTTGCTTTTCTGTTTTACAATTTCATGGGTGGAAGTTGGTCCGGAGCCGAGGTAAAAGGCGTGAACTTAGCCGCCGGTGAAGTGATGACGGTGATCCTGGAAATCCTCGCCGGATTCTCCCTGGGTGCAGAATCCATTGCACTGTTTGCAAGAGTTGGAGGTGGTATATATACCAAAGCTGCTGATGTGGGTGCTGACTTGGTAGGAAAAGTTGAAAAAGGTATCCCGGAAGACGATCCGCGCAATCCTGCCACGATTGCTGATAATGTTGGCGACAATGTTGGAGACGTTGCTGGTATGGGTGCTGATTTGTTTGGTTCATACGTGGCCACAGTTTTGGCTGCAATGGTTCTTGGAAATTATGTCATACGCGATATGGGTGGCGACATTAGCGCTACCGATGCTTTCAGGGGTCTGGGACCGATACTCTTACCCATGTTCATTGCATGTATAGGTTTGATATTTTCTATTATTGGAACATTCTTCGTAAATATAAAAGATGAAAGTGCAAAAGAACAACAAGTTCAAAATGCACTGAATATGGGTAACTGGGTTGCAATGGCTTTAACAGCTATCGCTTCTTATTTCTGTATCCAATGGATGTTGCCTGCCACCATGAAAATGAATTTTTTCGGAATAGGCATTCAGGATGTGACTTCCTTACAAGTCTTTTATGTTGTCCTTGTTGGTTTATTTGTCGGAACAGCCATTTCATACCTCACCGAATATTATACGGGGCTTGGAAGAGGTCCGGTCAATGATATCGTTCAAAAATCAGGAACCGGAGCTGCCACAAACATCATTGGAGGTTTGAGCAATGGTATGATGAGTACGGCCTTTGCGGTGCTCATTTTTGCTGCTGCCATCTGGATCAGTTATTCATTGGCAGGTTTTTATGGTGTTGCGATTGCAGCTTCTGCTATGATGGCAACTACTGCCATGCAATTGGCAGTTGATGCATTTGGACCCATTGCAGACAATGCAGGAGGGATCGCCGAAATGGCGGAATTACCTAAAGAAGTAAGAGTTCGCACAGATATACTCGATTCTGTAGGAAATACTACTGCAGCTATAGGTAAAGGCTTTGCAATTGCCTCTGCAGCTTTGACCGCCTTAGGATTGTTTGCAGCTTATGTGACTTTTACAGGTATTGACGGTATCAATATTTTCAAAGCAGATGTATTGGCCGCTCTCTTTGTTGGAGGGATGATTCCCGTTGTGTTTTCTGCACTTGCCATGCGATCTGTGGGAACAGCAGCAATGGATATGGTGAATGAAGTTCGTCGCCAGTTCAGAGAAATACCCGGTATCATGGAAGGCACAGCTACTCCTGAATACGGACGTTGTGTTGAAATTTCTACGAAAGCAGCTTTACAACAAATGATTTTACCCGGAGCGATCACTTTGATATCGCCCATCATTATAGGATTTGTAATGGGCCCTGAAGCTTTGGGCGCTTATATGGCCGGAGTGTGCGTAAGCGGGGTGGTTTGGGCCGTGCCTGGGATAATGCTAAAAAATCATTTGAAGCAGGCGTTATGATCGACGGACAAGTTTACCACAAAGGTTCAGAACCTCATAAAGCAGCCGTCATTGGAGATACTGTTGGAGATCCTTTCAAAGATACTTCCGGTCCGTCCATGAATATTCTCATCAAACTCACTTGTTTGGTTGGATTGGTCTTAGCGCCCATCTTAGGTATGAAATCCGGTAAGGGACATGGATATGTTCCGGAATCTGAAAACCGCAAAGAACAATATCAACAGATCAGTCATCAAACACCAACGAATTTGTGTTGGGTGGATGGGAAGTGTTGGGATATCCCTGATATTGAATTATAGATAAACCCATTTTGGTTCCACAGTAAAATGAAAAACTAACATTTGTTAGTTAAATTATACTGTCAAAAGCTTTAAGGGGCATTCTAATATAGAATTCTGGAAAAGAAAATAAAGCCTCTATATCTGTGTACCAGGAGTCAATGGTAAAGGGTTAAGAGTCAATATAAGAAATTGCAATTTATATCATACGTTCTTTAGTATAATATATCTTTAATCTTCCCGACAGTATCACCACCCATTTACTTAAAATTTCTTCATGTCGAGACTCCGTACTCCATGTAGCGTACCTACGGCACACGGTGAGGTGTTCTTCTACCTTTTTTATCAATATTTTGTCCCTATGTGATATGAGCAAGGGTCAAGGGTTAATAGTCATCCCGACAGAAGAAGTCTTTTATTGACAATAACTTAATGATGTCGGGAGCTCAAAGTAATATTCTTTAATAAAGTCAATATTCTAAAAATAGTTTAAAATTATGAAACTAACACACGTTAGCAAGTGTTACTCTCTACAAGCCTACAAGCCTACAAGCCTACAAGCCTACAAGCCTACAAGCCTCACAATAATTTCCGCCAAGAAATCTTCTCCATAATTTTACTTTCTATGTCTTGGATGGAAACCCGTTCCTGCTTCAGACTATCCCGATCGCGAAGCGTAACCGTATCATCTTGCAAGGTATCGAAATCAATCGTCACACAATAAGGTGTACCAATAGCATCTTGTCTGCGGTATCGGCGGCCGATCGCGTCTTTCTCGTCATACTGACATTGAAAACTAAATCGAAGGGTTTCAAAGATATTCCTTGCTTTTTCTACCAATTCCGGTTTGTTTTTCAATAAGGGTAGAATAGCGCATTTAACAGGAGCTAAAACGGGATGCAATTTTAATACTACCCGCGTTGAGGCTTCTCCCTCTGCATCCGGCACTTCCTCTTCTTTATAGGCATCGCTCAACATTGCCAAAAACATCCGGTCGCAGCCAATAGATGTTTCAACTACATATGGAATGTAGTTTTCATTGAGCTCCGGATCGAAATACTGCAGTTTTTTTCCGGACAGTTCCTGATGGCTTTTTAAATCAAAGTCGGTGCGCGAATGGATGCCCTCCAATTCTTTAAATCCAAATGGAAATTCAAATTGGATATCTACGGCTGCATTCGCATAATGCGCTAGATTATCGTGATCGTGGAATTTGAGTTTGGATGAACTCGTGCCCAAAGCAAGATGCCAGTTCATCCGCTTTTCTTTCCAATGTTTATACCACTTCATTTCGTCACCCGGCTTTACGAAAAACTGCATTTCCATTTGTTCAAATTCGCGCATGCGGAAAATAAACTGACGCGCGACAATTTCATTACGGAAAGCCTTTCCTATTTGTGCAATTCCAAATGGAATTTTTTGTCTGCTTGTTTTTGAAACATTTAAAAAGTTGACAAAAATGCCCTGTGCTGTTTCCGGTCTTAAATACAATTTACCCTCTTCTCCAGCGATGTTTCCCAACTGCGTATTGAACATCAGATTAAACTGTCTCACTTCCGTCCAGTTTCTAGAACCGGTATCCGGATCAACAATTTCACAATCTTCAATCAACTGTTTTAAGCCAGGCATATCACCTGCAGTCATGGCATCTGCCAATCTTTTGCTTATTTGATCAGCCTTTGCCTGAATTTCTAGAACTCGTGGGTTGGTTTGTCTATAAAGGCTTTCATCAAAACTCTCCCCAAATCGATTGCGCGCTTTTTCAACTTCTTTCTCCAATTTAGCAGTCAATTTATCGACATGGTCTTCGATCAATTGATCCGCCCTATATCTCTTTTTGGAATCTTTATTGTCGACCAACGGATCATTGAATGCGTCAACATGCCCGGAAGCCTTCCAAGTTTTTGGGTGCATAAAAATCGCAGCATCCAGTCCGACGATGTTCTGATGCATCTGCACCATACTTTTCCACCAATACTCTTTGATGTTGTTCTTTAAAGCTATTCCATTCGGACCGTAATCATAAACGGCGCTGAGTCCGTCGTAAATTTCAGATGAGGGATAAATGAATCCGTATTCTTTACAATGTGCTGTTAGTTTTTTAAATAAATCTTCCACGGTGTTAGTTGCTAGATGTTGGTTGTTAGTTGATAGATGTTAGTTGTTGGTTGATAGAATTGGTGTGAGAACAAAATGAAAATAACTACAATTTATAATTCGTTTGGAAAACAGAGTTTTCCTATCACTCGAGCGGAGTCTGAAGACTACGCTCAGCTGCGTTGTTAGTTTTTGGAATAAATTTTCCACGGTGTTAGTTGCTTGTTGTTAGTTGTTGGTTGTTGGTTGTTGGTTTGTCGAAAATAATAATATTCAATAAAGTTCATCATCAACTAAAAATAATCATTCGGACTATCAGACTTCCAGACTTTCAGACTACTTTCTACAAGCCAGTAAATGAACAGTCCTGCTTTAGGCTTTTAGCTTTAGGCTTCTTAGCTGCCAACTACACATCAATATTCGCGTAAACCGCATGTGTTTCGATGAACGCCCGACGCGGAGGAACATCGTCACCCATAAGTATACTGAAATAATAACTTGCAGTCGATGCATCGTCGACAGTAACCTTACTTAAGGTTCTGGTAACGGGATTCATCGTCGTGTCCCAGAGTTCTTCGGAGTTCATTTCACCCAAACCTTTGTAACGCTGGATGTGCACACTGTCTTCTTTTCCTTTGCCAATTTCTGCAACGATTTCTAACCGTTCTTTTTCATTCCATGCATATTTGGCTTCTTTACCTTTTTTTACCAAGTAAAGAGGTGGTCTGGCAATGTACAAGTATCCATTTGTAATCAATTCGGGCATGTATCTGTAAAAGAAAGTCAGGATCAGGGTTGTAATGTGACTTCCATCGACGTCGGCGTCGCACATGATCACAATTTTATGATAGCGAAGTTTTTCGATATTGAGCCTGCGATCGCCTTCAGAATCCTCAAAAATATGCACACCTAATGCAGTAAATATATTCTTGATCTCCTCGTTTTCGTAAATTTTATATTCCAGTGCTTTCTCAACATTTAAAATTTTACCACGCAATGGGAGTATGGCCTGAAAATGTCGGTTGCGTCCTTGTTTGGCAGTACCGCCCGCCGAATCTCCCTCTACCAAAAATAATTCAGATTCAGCAGCTGATTTGGATGCACAATCTGCAAGTTTCCCGGGCAATCCGCTTCCGGTCAATATATTTTTGCGCTGCACCATTTCACGGGCTTTACGCGCCGCATGGCGTGCAGTAGCTGCTAATATTATTTTATCAATGATTCTTCTGGATTCCTTAGGATTTTGTTCGAGAAAAGCCATCAAAGCATCACCTACGATACGAGAAACAATACCAACGACTTCAGAATTACCGAGTTCACCTTTGGTTTGACCTTTGAACTGAGGCTCCTGGACTTTAACGGAAATAATTCCGGTAAGTCCTTCTCTGAAATCTTCACCACTTATTTCCATTTTAAGCTTGGTAAAAAAACCATATTGATCTCCATACTGCTTAAAAACTCTGGCAAGCGCCCTTCTGAATCCACTCACATGTGTTCCTCCTTCGCGCGTATAAATATTGTTTACATAGGATAGCAGGTTTTCCTGAAAACCATTGTTGTATACCAAGGCGATTTCAACTTCGACATTTTCTTCTTTTCCGGTGATGTAGATGACATCCTCAGTAAGAGCCGTTCTGCCCTGGTCGATATATTTTACAAATTCTCTTAAGCCGCCTTCAGAATGAAATGTTTCTTCGTGTTGTTGGCCTTCTCTTTCGTCTTTGAGAAAGATGGTGAGTCCACTATTGAGGAAAGAAAGCTCGCGCAATCGCTGAGCAAGGGTATCAAAATGATAAATCAGGGTTTCAAAGATCTCGTGATCGGGCTTGAAGATCACCGTTGTTCCCCTGGATGAAGATTCGCCGATCATTGCTACGTCTGCAACCGGCTTGCCGCGTTCGTATTCCTGCATATATACCTTACCCTCTCTTCTCACCTCTACGCGCACATAAGACGAGAGTGCATTTACACAAGAAACCCCTACCCCATGCAGACCTCCGGAAACTTTATAAGAGTCTTTATCAAACTTTCCACCTGCGTGCAAAACGGTCATAACCACTTCAAGAGCAGATTTCTTAAGCTTAGGGTGTATGTCTACAGGTATACCCCGACCATTGTCTTCGACCTTAATGCTGTTGTCTGGTAAAATGCTCACCAGAATATGGCTGCAATGGCCGGCCAAATGTTCGTCGATAGAATTATCTATGACTTCCCAAACAAGATGATGCAAACCTTTTACATCGGTACTTCCGATATACATTCCAGGCCTCCGCCTGACCGCTTCCAATCCTTCCAGGGCCTGAATACTCGATGCACTATAATCTCCTTGCTGTGTTGGCATAATCTTATTTTAAAAAGAGCCCAAAGATATACAATTCGGATGAGAAAAAATGGCCTAAATTGCTAATAATGAACCTATTTATACAAGATTTGCAGGATTAATATGAGGACCTGTGATCAGCTTTGATGACTTTGAGGAATTTAGAAAACTGCTCGGCGTAATCTCCATCCTACAATACTGGATTACCAATTGAAGAGCAAATAATTTCAATGCGGAAAGTGTTGGGATGAAAGGGAAACTTCGCTTTCAAAACGAGCCATATCCTTTTTAGCTAAAATAGTTTGTTAACAGCTCTCATGATGTGCTGATTCCTTTCAGCATCCGTTTGCAAATCTGAGATTTGCTATCACACGCGCGAAGTCTGAAGGCCACGCTCAGCGTACGTCGTCCATAAACTACGCTGAGACAATAGTCAAGTTTTAATTGCCGGGTAAATCCTTATTGAAATCGGACAGCTCTTATTTTAGCAAACTTCTCAGTTTTTTGTCCAATTCGTATTCATCACCAGGAGTATATCCGGCATGGGTATAAAGGATATTTCCTTTTGCATCAACCACGAAGGTCTGAGGTATTGATTGAAAGTTAAGGGCACGCATCATTTCTTTGTTCTGATCGGAGAGGATGGTATATTTCCAGGATTTCTGGGCCACCATGGGTTTTACTTTATTGAGCGCCTGAGCATCATCTACTGTAATTGCAACCAATTCGATACCCATAGGTTTCCATTCTGAATATAAATCTTTTAACGCATCCAGCTCCTTTTTGCATGGTGAACACCAGGTTGCCCAAAAGCTAACAACTGTTAGTTTGTTTTTAGCAAAGCTCTCGTTGAGTTGAATATTTTTTCCATCAAGCGTTTTCAGTTGCGCCGTAGGGAATACTTTACCCAAAGATGCAAAAGAGCTAAGAAAGAGGAAAAGGACAGGTAGTAATAAATTCACGTATTTCATGAGAATTAAGAATTAAATAATGAATGTAAAAGTCTTTAAAAAATCCGTTACTTTAGAGCCTTCAAAACAATTTAACGAATGATTAACCACAGGCATATCCACATCACTTTATGTTGTATCATCTTTACAATCAGCATCTTACAATCTCAAGAATCCTTGATTTTAGGGGGGTGGTTTTCAGGCTAACGCCAACGTTTTTATCAGAGACAGTCAAATCGGGGCTTTCAACATTCCACAGTACGATCACCAAATTTATGGTGGCGAATCCTGGATGGACCTGAATGCTGCTTATGCTGGTTTCAGCTTTGGCATTCGCTTTGATGCTTTTCATAATTCAAATTTGCTCAATCCGGTCAGTTCATACACCGAATATGGCATCGGAAGATGGTATGTGCGTAAAGAAACGGACCAATTTGAAATAGAGGCCGGATACCTCTACGATCAGATAGGTAGTGGCATTATTTACCGTGCATATGAAGAACGCGCTCAATTATTGGACAATGCTTTGATTGGAGTAAGCGGAAAATATAAGCTTAATAATGACTGGAGCATTAAAGGATTTACAGGCAAACAAAAAAATCTTTTTGAATCATACAATTCCATCCTGAAAGGAGTTTATTTAACTGGTTTTTATAAAGCCAATGATACCAGTGTTTGGAGCATTTCTCCGGGCATTGGATTTGTAAACAGGACTTTTGGCGATGAAATTGTAAATCAACTTTCAACAATTCTTGCAGACTATGATGCCGTCGATCAGTTTAACCCGTATTACAATGTCAACGCATTTACGATCTTCAACACTCTGAATATAAAAGATTTTACCTGGTATGCAGAAGCCGCTTTTAAGCCCAAGGATATCTATTTTGATCCAAATGCGGTGAGAACCTTACCAAAAGGGCAAACTGCTTTGGGAAAACTTGTCGATAAAAAAGGAAGTGTGTTATACTCAAGTCTGAGTTATTCTAAAAATCAATTAGGGATTACGGCAGAAGTCAAAAGAACTGAAGGAATGATCTTTAGAGCGGAACCATCACTGAGTTTAAACAGAGGTCTCATTGGCTACATCCCGCCTATGGCTAAAATAAACACGTATAGATTAAACGCCTATTATTATCCCGCTACTCAATTCCTGGATGAAATGGGGTACCAGCTTGACATTAAATATGGCATCGGCGATCACTGGAATTTTTCATTTAATACTTCTGAAATCCGGGACAAAGATTTTGATGTAAAATTTTACAATGAATACTACCTGGAAGTCATCTACAAGAGTGCATCAAAATGGCAACTAACAGGTGGCATACAACTTCAGGAATTTAATCAATCCCTTTATTATGGCAAAACCGGTGAACCAACCGTAAAAACATTTACACCCTTTGCAGAATTTTTATACAAATTCAATCGAAAAACTTCATTGCGATTCGAAACACAATACATGGACAACAAAGAGGATATCGGAAGCTGGTTTTATGGCCTGGTCGAATTGGGCTTTGCTCCACACTGGTTGATCGAAGTTTCAGATATGTACAATACCAAGGCACTTAAAGGAAAGGAAAAATTAAATTACCCTGCAGTAGGATTTGCATATACCAAAGGAGCAAATCGATTTTCTGTACGTTATGTAAAACAAATAGAAGGCATTGTATGTTCCGGCGGTATTTGCAGGCTTGAACCTGCGTTCAGCGGAGTACGTGCAAGCATCACTTCAACATTTTAAACGATTCAAATTACAAAGGAATATGAAAAATAAAAAAGTCATCGCTCTGTCTTTCATTCTCACCCTGTGTTTGAGTTCTTGCTCAGATTGGGAGCAAACCGTAAATTTACCGGATAACAACGCAGTCGAATCCAAACGCGTTGTTTTACTTGAAGAGTTTACTGGAGTCTCTTGTGTAAATTGTCCGGCAGGAATAGCCATTTCCAATGCCATTGCAGATGCTTATCCCAATAATGTGGTTTTGGTTGGTATTCATTCGCGCTTTCTTGCACAACCTGCTACTAAAGGTCAGGTAGACTTAAGACTTCCCGATGCTCAGTCTATTGAAGATTTTCTAGGTGACTGGCTCGCAAAACCAGAAGCCGCAATCAACCGCCTATATTCTACACAAGCCATCAGTTACCGCTATGGAAATCCAGACAGTTGGAAAGGAATTGTGGAAGCTGAATTACTCAAAGAAGTTGAATTTGAACTTACCATCAAACCAACTTATAATGAGGCTACCAGAGAATTGAATGTTACTTTAAATGCAAAAGCTTTAAAAGATATCAACAAACCGATCCACTTACATTGTGGCATCACACAATCAGGCATCATTGCCGATCAACTCAATAATCAAAGTCCAAAAATTGTAAACTTCGAACACAATCACGTTTTGCTAAAAATGTTATCGGCCATTTCTGGTGACCGAATTTCTACATCTGCAATCGCCAATTCAAGTTACACCAAAACTTATACATTTACGATGCCTACGGATTCCATTTTGTGGAAAACTGATCATTGCAATGTTTTTGGTTATGTATCTCTGGATGAAAATGAAAAATATATTTTACAGGCAGCCGAGGCGCCGCTAAAATGAGGCGAATTGATGCAGAGTGGTTTGATTTTGGATAATGGATGATAGAGTGTGGATAGTGGATTAAAGATTATAGAGTAAGGATGATGATAGTCTGAGCGCAATAACTAACAAATGATAGTTATTATAAATTATTTCAATTTTTTCTTTAAATTTACTTCTTAAAAAAGTTTAAGACTAACAGACTAACAGACTAACAGACTAACAGACTAACAGACTAACAGACTAACAGACTAACAGACTAACAGACTAACAGACTAACAGACTAACAGACTAACAGACTATCAGACTAACAGACTATCAGACTATCAGACTATCAGACTATCAGACTAACAGACTATCAGACTATCAGACTATCAGACTATCAGACTAATCCATCTGCATCAAACTAATTGCGCAACCTCCGCCCGGCGCTAATTTGATTTTTAATTTGTCTTTTGAATTTAAGCTTCGCGATTCTATTTTATAATCCATTGGATTGGATTGCCAATGTGCGGTCGTACCGTCCATATAAATTTTTGCTTCGTATTTTTTGCCCGGTTCGAGAAAATCAAAAATGATGGTATGATCGCGTGCCTGCTCATCTGTGATCATTCCTACAAACCAATTATTTTTTGCTTTTTGCTTTCGCGCCATGTACACAAAATCACCAGGCATCGCATCTATAACAACTGTTGTATCCCAATCGGTGGCAACGTCCTTTATAAACTGAAAAGCAATAGGATGTTTTTCATAATTTTCAATCAGATCAGCGGCCATTTGCAAGGGACTATAAAGCGTTACATAGAGTGCTAATTGCTTGGCTAATGTCGTATTTACTTGTTGCTTTTCAGGAAGTCCATAAACATTTAATTTTAACTGAAAAATCCCGGGAGTATAATCCATAGGCCCACCAAGTAATCTTGTAAATGGAAGAATTGTTTCATGCTCCGGGGGATTGCCCTGGCCCCATGCATTGAATTCATTTCCTCTACCAGCCTCGCTGCTAATCCAGTTTGGATAAGTCCTATGTAAACCCGTAGGTCTTACCGCTTCGTGTACATTCAGCATGATTTTTCTATCTGCTGTTTTTTTTGCCACATGTGCGTAATGATTGACCATCCATTGTCCGTCGTGATGTTCGCCTCTGGGTACTAATCTGCCTACATAGCCCGTTTTGACAATTGGGTAGTTGTATTGTTGCATCAAATCAAAAGCATCGTGCATTTGTCGCTCGTAATCTGTTACGGTTCCGTAAGTTTCATGATGCATGATGAGCCGAACATTTTTTTCAGCTGCGTATTTACTGATCCGGTTCAGATCAAAATCCGGATAAGGTTTCGTAAAAATGAACTTACGTTCACTCCAACCGCCATCGCCATTTTCCCAGCCTTCATTCCACCCTTCAACAAGCAAATACGGAATTTTATGAGCAGATGCAAAATCGATATAAGCCAACACATGATCTGTAGATGCACCGTGGGATTTATGTTTCAGGCTGTCGAAATTGGTTTGGCAAACCCAATCTTTTGTTTTCAAATGCATCTCCCACCAAATCCCCAAATATTTTCCCGGTTTTATCCAGCTTGTTTCATTGAGTGCGCTAGGTTCATTTAAATTTAATATTATCCGATTCCGCAATAAATCTGATGCTTTTCTTGCAAACAATATAACCCTCCAGGGTGTCTGGTCTCCTGCATTGAGATACGCTTTGTTTCCGATTGCATCTGCTACCAGTTCTGTTTTTAAAGTTAAACTTTTTCGATGAATACCCAACATCATTGCCGGATAGTTTACCAATGCAGCTTCGTGAATACTGACATAAGCATCAGATTTTGTGCGCATGGTCAATGGAGTTTGCACCGTAGTGTCACTGATTAAACTTTTAAATCCAATGTCGTTTCCGGGATTTCCTTGTAAAGCATAAATCTCTTTCAATTTTGTTTTGCTATAGCTGTATTCATTTGAATCCGAATCTCCCGGAATCCAAAAACAAGAATGATCGTCAGATAATGGAAAGCTCGTGAGTTCATCCTCTATGATAAAATGACTAAATCCATCCTGTACCGGAAAAATATATCTAAATCCTACCCCATCATTATACAATCTTACCTCAATCATCCACTTGCGTCCAGTTGACATGTGTTGAAGATGGACCAACATTCTTTTACAATGATTCCTAATTCTTTTTTCCTCACCCCAGACAGGTTCCCAAAATAGATCGATGCTTGAAGTATCAATGCTCACTAATTCAAAACCTTTATCAAAAGAAAGCTGATTTAACAATTTTATGCCCATTCGCCCTTCTTTTACCAATGGCATTTTATCAGCATAGAGTGAATATTTCACTATACCATCAGCAGTCAGCTGAATATTAAATTGCATGGTAAGATCGGGCGAAAACAAATTAAAAAACCGGGTTGCAAGCAATGAGTTCTCTGAAGAGACAAAGATGAAACAAAAAAATATTACGGATTTATACATAATCAGACTCAAAAAATTTCGGACAAAATTAGTTTAATTGTATGAGAAGCAGGCATATTACCGCAAGTACAAATAATTTATGATTTAAATAATACACATTTATGAAAACAATAGCGACATCTCCAATTTCATTCCAAATATTTAATTTTTTACTTTTGATCACCTTCTTTTCAATCTTTTAGATAGAAAGCCAATAAAGTTATTGCGTTGGCTTCGAAAGAAAAATACAATGTAATGGATTTCAAATCGCAAGTTCGGCATTCGGATGGAGAACTGTGTTCTAATCCAGACAAATGGAACTCGATATTATACTAGCTTGCTAAGATTATGCTCATTCGAATGGCAGTTAAGTTAAATTTGTTTTGAAGTCATCCCCATAAACAAAAACATTTCTAAAGCGTTCCCTAATTTAGATGCTTTTGTAAACTAAGAATTTCCTAATCATGATTTTACAGGTTTTAACTACAAAGTAGTAACGAATAAGAAATGGATTTGAAATCACTCTGGATAGGCGACAAGGTGAAAATTGTTTCGAGAGACGCAGTTGGGAGCTTTGAAGGAATCAGCAAAGAAGGAATGGCTATTGTAAAACATAGCGAAGTTTTGGAAAAAGTTGATTCAAAAGACCTTAAACTTTGGAATGAACCGGAGCCTGAGCTCCTGTTGTCAGTAGAAGAGCAGACCATAAAACCAGGCATCAAAATAGTCAATAACACTTATAAAGTTTTTGATGGAATTATAGATTTGCATTATGAAAAACTTGCTCCGGAAAGACTCAACAACCCACATCCTCATATTCTTGAATTTCAGCTGTCGAAGTGTAAAGAATTTATAGAAGAGGCCATCCGACGTAAGATTCCATATTTGAGAATTATTCATGGGAAGGGTGAGGGAAAATTAAAAGCTGCAGTAGAACATCTTTTGATGTTTTATCCGGATATTAACTCCTTTTACTCGACTCCTGATTTAGGCGCTGTAGAAGTCAGAATGCAATTTCGTTATGAATGAACTCTTTCGATATATGTTGAAAATTATTTTCAATCCAAGATTTATAGCTCTATTGGCTATGCTGATTACAAGTTGCAAAGACCTTAGTGAGAGCAGTCCAACTATTGGGAAAACGAAAATTGCTTGTGATATTCAAATCAAAGACCTCATGCTGCAACAAGAAGCGATCTTCGAACAGCGATATAAATACGCAGACCTAACATTGGAATTTTTTAATGAGCGCGATCTCATGCAATTATGGCTAGCTGATAGTTTCCGAAATGTAATTATTGGCAGACCCCTCGATAGTTTAGAAATTCGGCACTTTAAAGTAAACCAGCAAGTAAGTCCGCGGCATTTTCCATTTGCCGTAGGAGCCATTGCTTTATTAACCCACCAAAACAATAGAGATTCCAGCCTTACTTATGAAGACTTTCTCGATTTATGCGCAGGACGAAAAAATGATAATGTTAGATATTCTACATTGGTCATTGAGGATTCAGGATCGGGCGTTGCTTTATATATTTTGGATCTTCTGAAATCAGAAAAATTCACCGGATCCGTGTATGCATTAAATACCAAAATGGCAATTATAGATTACTTAAAAAAGAACCCTAATGCAATTGCAGCCGTTGATTGGGCAGAATTCAGCGACTCGGACGACAGCCAGAAAAAATCACTTTTAAACGGACTTCAAAGACTAGCCATCAGCCGACCTCTTGATTCCTTGCAATATGGATTTTTACTTCCCGATCAATACAATCTGCAGGATAAACGTTATCCTTTACAGAGGACCTGGCAATTCATCAGCTGTTCCGGAAAATCCGATCTGGCTTTAGGTTTTGCTTCCTTTGTAGCGGGTGAAATCGGTCAAAAGATTGTGCTGAAAGCAGGCATGCTTCCGATTTTTCAAACAGAACGATGGATTGAATTCACTAATGGCGATTATAAAATTGTAAATTAAAGAAATTGTTTGTATTATGTATGTATTAAATATTTAATATAAAATGAGTTTACAGTTCAAACCGGATCAATAAAAACAATAATTTAACTAAAGTCCATTGATCTTTTGATCAAGCCGGTTGTCCAATGGATAATAAATTATTGATAACATCACATTTAAAAAAAGCCGGAACGATGAAAAAACTTAATTTTGGCCTCATTTTCAAAAACAAGACAATAACTATGAAATCCATATGTAGTGGAATATTGGTATCCTTAATTGCAGTGTTAGGATTAAATGCTCAAACTGTGCAAGAAGGCTTAAGGCATTTGGAAAACGAAAACTTCAAATCTGCAATGGAGGTATTTGATAAACTCATAACAACTCAGCCCAAGGTCTATATTCATCATTATTACAAAGCTGAAGTATTTACAGCTATGGGTAATATACAAGATGCTAAATCATCCTATTTAAAAGGACTGGAGATTAGTTCAAAATGTGATGAATGCCTTGTGGGTCTCGGTAAATTGGAACTCAATAAAAATAAACACCAAGAAGCCATCAAGAATTTAGAATCAGCTTTAAAAGGCAATTCTAAAAATGCAAGTATACAAGCATTGGTTGGAAAGGCTTACCTATACATTGACAAACCTCAAGCTGAAACCGCATTAACATATCTGGAAAAAGCTCGCGACCTTGATCCAAAACAAGCCAAATATTGGATTTACCTGGGAGATGCTTACCAACTAAAAGGAGACCTGGGTCAGGCCATGACTTCTTTCGAAACAGCAGTTGAAAAAGATAAAAATGATCCGGAGACCTATGTAAAAATGGCCCGTATTTGGGCAGATGGTAAGAATTTGGATTTGGCCATCGAGAGACTGGAAACTGCTACTAAATTGAATCCCGGATATGCTATTGCCTATAAGGAATTATACGAAATGTATATCCGTGCGAGAAAATTTGATAAAGTAATTCCAATATTGGACAAATATGTTGAGTTGAGCGGTACTGATGTCGATGCTAAAGTACGACTTGTAAAATTTCTTTGCTTTCAAGCTAAGGATTATACCAGAGCCATTACTGAGGCTAATAAAGTGTTGGAAAAAATCCTGAACAATACACACTTCACCGTTGGTTAGCCTGGTCTTATTTTGAAAACGGAGAATACAATTATTCACTTCAATCAAGTTACAATCTCTTTAACGCATTAGAGAAAGGGGATCCAGCGCTTCAAAAGTTATACCCAAGTGATTACGAATATGCAGGTAAAGCAGCTTTAAAATTAAAACTTGCTGATACCGCTGGTTTGTTTTTTACAAAGTTGATTTCCTTGCAACCTGAACGTGAAGCTGAAATTTCCGGCGCGTTGGGTAAGGCATTTTATGATATCAAACTTTATGAAAAAGCGGAAAGCTGGTACTTGAGAAAGGATTCTATAAGGCCTCTGACGACCGAGTTATTATATCTGGGAATGGCCCAAAAATTTCAAAAAAAGTTTGTTGAAGCTGACACGACTTTTGGTAAATTGCTTGTCAAGTCGCCCGGTTATGAATATGGTTGGTTACAAAGGGCCGACATACAACATAAAATGGATACTACCGAACCTAAATCATTTAGTGCGAAACCATTTTATGATAAATTTATTGAGCTTGCTTCGGCTGCACCTTCTAAGAATAAAACAGGTTTGATAGAAGCATACCTGTTTATGGTTGTCTATCATGCGCAAACCGGATCTTATGATGCTGCAAAATCTTATTGCGATATGGTTTTAAACATTGATCCGGAAGAAAGCCGTGCTTTAGAATTTTCCAAAATCCTGAATGGCGGAACTAGCACAAAACCTAAGAACAGGTAGCAGCTAAAATTTATTTTTTAGCTCAGAAGTTTTAAAAGTTCATCCTGATAGCGATAGAGGTCTTTGGGCTTTTTTAGAATCATTTCCTTTAGGTGAAATATTTTTTCTGTAGAATTCCAAGACATGGCTTCAAAAATGAGAGAAACGTCTGCCAATACCTTTCGAAACTCTGGTTCCGTTGGTTTTCGAAATCCGGTTTTCAGCAAAAATGCCTGAATACAAGCTCGCTCTGCCCTGAATCGGTTTCCTTCATAATGTTTATTAATATGAGCGGTGACTTTATCTCTGATTTCCCATATCGCTGTTGGTGTGCCTTTACCCAGGTTTAATACTAAATTGGACCCCGTTAGTTTCCTGAGCATTGTGACATTGCATTTATACGATTTAGATTTTTGCAATTTTGCATATTCAGCAGCGGCCAATTTAGCCAATGCAGCTTCTTCTGGTTTAAAACCATTTCTGTAATAGAACCAGAAAGCACCTGAATCCAGGCCTTCATCATTGTTTAAGCCAAACTGGTAGGGTTCAACTTCAAAATATTCGACACCAAACAATTGATGGTAAAGTCTAAGCAATTGCCCCAGAAAATAGGCTGATTCTCCGCCTCTAAACCATTCGAAAACATTGGTACCAAAGAGCGCTCGTTTGCCAAATATCCAGGCACCTCCATAAGCTGCAGGGTATCCATTCTTGAAAAGCGTATAGCCAACATAGGATTCTAATGGCAACTGTCGGTCTGGTGTCATGGTAAATACGGCTATTGACACACCTCTGTCCAATACGTAATAACGAATGGACTCTGTATCCATGTAAGTAACCGGCTCTGTTTCCCTTTGAAGAAAAATGAGCTTCAATTTTGATACTTTTGGGATCAACGCTTTCATTTCTAATGAAAGAAATTCAGCATTTGGGAGCGCTTCAGTTATGAGCGACTTCAAATTCAAATCTCTCAACAAATCCCCATGAAAATAATATTTATCGACAGGAAGTTTGTTAAATGAAACTGAGTGCGAATCCTCTTTTAAATGAATCCGGAATTTCAAACCCAGTGGATCAAAAAGGAAGTCTTTTAATATTGCGTGGTGCTCTAGACGTTGAAATTCATAAATGAGAAACTCCAGTATTTGTTTGGGCTTTAGGCATAAATTTTCGATGAGTTCCTCGTTGGTTTCTGAAATATCTGCAAGATCTTTCTCCAGGTCTGGAAGCGTGAGTTGCAATAGCTTAACCAAATCACTAGATTTCTTTTTGTAAGACTCGAGTTCTACAAAAAAATCCTCATTAATAAGCCATTTAACCAGTTTGTGAGCAAAATTGGAAACGATGTGCGTATGCGGAAGACCCGAGTTTTCCAACTTAGAGGCAACTTTAGGCTGTTTCTTGAGGTATTGAGAAATGCGCAATAATTCCTGCTCACAAATTTGGCTGTGTTGCTGGGAAGCGGGATACCCAATGATAAAAAGCAATTGTTGATGATACTCCAAGAGTAGGTTTGGGACAGGCAAAGGCTCTTTTTGAAGATCCAACAATAAATTTAAGCTGGTTCCTGCACTCTTTGCATCGAATCGATTTTGAATCGCTTTTAATGCACTTAATTTGGTTTTAAAACTGCCTTTCATAGTTTGATCAGGGGCTGGTTGGTTCCTGAAACAAAGAAATTAACAATCAGAGCCTTGGGACAAACAAAAATATTAAAAATTCTAAAGCGACCTTTAGAATAGTGTTAAATATTAAAATGTTAATTATAAATTATTAATTAGCTAACATTTACACATATATAAATATATAATATTAAAATCAAATCATTAAAAAACCCGGTTTTTTTAGGACCGGGTTTTTTGAAATTTTCAAAATGCCATTATTTCTTTACCGCTTCGGAAAGACCCTTTCCAGCTTTGAAGCGCACAACGCGACGCTTAGGAATTTTGATGGCTTTGCCCGTTGCAGGATTTCTTCCTGTTCTTGCTTTACGCTCCGCAGTGGAGAATGAACCAAAGCCCACTAAAATAACACTTTCGCTTTTTTTGAGGCTTTTTTCAATAGCCGTCAAAACTGCGTCCAATGCAGTACCTGCCTGAACTTTTGTTAATTCTGCCTCTTTGGCAATAACGTTGATTAAATCAGATTTATTCATGTTCTAAATTTTAATGATTAAATTTACGACACAAATATATATTACAATTTTTACTTATGCAAGACATATATAAATATATTTTATATTTGAATTGCCCTAAATTAGGGGACTTCGGTCTTTCTATTTCTGCAAGTGCCTGTAAAATAAGGACATCCAATTCACTTTACGCTTAAAAGCCCTTTAAAATGGACATCCTCCGGAATATTAAAATTTTAGTTTTATTTTCAATATTATTCCTTTTGGGCTTATCCTCCTGCAATCGGGGGACGGGCTGTCCGGCTGAAGAGGCCAACACTAAAACCAATAAAAAAGGAATGCCAACCAGTAAGCCAAAGTCCGGTTTGTTTGACAAAAAAACCACGAAAAAAATCGATAAAGGTTCTTAATCAGTATCTTATCAAGAATTGCTGGTAATTTGTTGAACCCAAATCGCATCTTTCCTTTTTGATAACCAGGCTCCCAGTCCATTTAAAGTCGTAACCAACCAAAAAACGATCAAGCCCGGAAATAATACCGCCCACCATGCAGAAGGATTGGTCCTTGCACTGCTCATTATATTCCCAAGACTAATGTCTTCAATGGGCAATCCCAAACCTAAAAAAGACAAGGAAGATTCCAATAAAATGATGTTTGCCACACCAAAAGTCAAAACTGGAAAAATATCCAATGACACTTTTGGCAATACATGTTTTAAATAAATTCTAAATGGCCCGGCACCTGATACTGCCAGAGCATCCAGAAAGGGTTCTGATATGATTTTATAGGTATAGGTCCGACTATATTTGACAATGATAGGGGTATACAAAAATGCCAGGATAAGACTCAAAATAAGGCTTCCAGGTTTTATAAAAATCTGAACCATGATGAGTAAAAACAACAATGCCGGAATAGACTTCATTATTTCAACATATCCAAGACTGATCCGATCCAGTGAAAACCTGCATTTGGGATTTTTATCGATAAGTAATAATGCAAGGCCAAAAAAACAAACATAGCCTGCTAATAAAATGTAATGGACTAGCGATGCAGTCGGCATTTCAACAAACACAAAACCTAAAAGCACAAGGATTAAACAAGAGATCAACATGAATATCCCCGAACCAACAGATATCAATGGCATGCGATGGGTTTGATAGACCGAGAAAGAACCTATCATGATTCCTGCGAAGGCTGCCAACAGAATACTTATCAATGAAAGCCACAGGCTCCTGCTCAAGCCAACTACACATCCTGAAAATAAATCTCTACCCAAATCATAAGTTCCCAGACTATAAAATATTTTGTCCTTACTTAATGTACCAGGGCTTAACCAGGCATTTGCAAGATTTAATTTGGTAGCATCATTTTTGAATAAAGGCCAAATGCTAAATTCATACTTTAGTTTTCGATAATCCATTTGTCCAAGCCGCTGCAAATCAGCAGCAAGATTTGAACCTTGTATCAAGTCCGTTTGATAAGCAGGAAAGTACCAAGTCCCTTGATACTTGCACACGATGGGTTTATTTCCAGTCAGGAAAGTCGAAAAAAACAAAGTGAGTACCATCAAATGGAGCGATAGAAATACCAACTTCCTTTCAGTCCAGAATTGTTTGTATTTCATGTTGATTTGGATTTAATGCGTGGATCCAGAATCCTGATCAAGAAATCTGCTGCGATAAAACCTAAAATAGTAAGTGCAGAACTGAAGAAAAACAAAAATTGAACTACCGGCCAATCACGCGCATAAATAGACAGGTATAATAATCTCCCTAAACCCGGGATACTAAAAATCTGCTCAATAATTACTGAACCAGAAAAAAGAGCAGGTAAAATACCAGCTAGCCAGCCTGCCAGTGGTATAGATGCTTGTGGCAGTGCTTCCGAAATCAGAGCCCTGCGGAAACTAACGCCCGTACTAATAGCTTTTATCCAAAATGGGCTTTCCATACTTTCCATGAGTCCGTTGCGAAGCATGTGCACCAAATAAGCTAAAGCAGGAAGAACGAGGCAAACAAGCGGAAGAAAAAAATAGGAAGGATGATAGAGCCAACTATAAAATGGATCCTTCGTATTTATGGATTGCATTCCTGTAGGAAACCATTTGAAGTAAGTTGCATTTGCAAAAAAAATAACAAAAGGGTGGCAAGCCAAAATCCAGGTACAGCATTAAAAATCAATAAGAATCCGTTTATCCAGCGAATATACCATTGATCAGCTTTTAAAGCTGATTCTATAGAAATCCAAACCCCAAGTACCAATAATAATAGAATAGCTGGCAGCTGAATTGCAATTGACCAAGGAAAAGCTTGTTTAAATTTTTGCAACACCGGCACTCCGTCTATGGCTGAATTCCCAAAATCGAAACTCAGGTAATTTGTCAATGTTTGATGAAATGTGTTCTTGCATCCATGCCATTTCGGACTAAATTCTTTGTTTTGGGTTCCCTGATGGAGAATGCTCCAATAAAAAATGGCTTGCTTATTTCCTTCCGATTTTACGAGAATCTCAGTCGGATGTTCCTCAGGGTATTGATCCGAATAGTCTCCCGGTATCTGGTCTATCATCCAGATACCCAATAATAGAATGCAGAGCAGCATACCAATACCCGATAAGAGTCGCTTGATTAAATAAGACCTCATAATTGTCTCATACTCAAATTGTGCAATTCCATTTTAAAAGCTTTTGAAGCTGGCAAAATTATTTAAAGCACTCCTAAAGATCTGCTCTTTTTAATTTTTCAACATTACAAGATACTAAAAAGTGGAATACCCCGGCACGTCAATCATTTTGGGCCTCATGATCTCAATTGCAAGCTTTGCTCAAAGTAATTCCGGACCATTTACAATTTATAAAATAAACCTGAATGCAGGCGAAATCCTCCTTTCTAAATTCGAGGAAGGTTAAATGAACCAAACTTCAAGATCAGGCTTATAAGTCCGGGGTGGACATTTTGGATAACTTATTTAACGAATTGATAGCTAAAGTCTCATGAATAAAGGGCATTTGAACTATACTTCCTTGAAAATAGTTACGTTCATACCTTTGTCATTCAAATAAAGTTTTCTTATTCATGAAAAAAATAGCGCTGATCTCTGTCCTGGGCATTTTGACATCTGCCTTTTTTATAGATTACAACAAACACTTTGAAATAGCAAAGAACATCGAAATATTTGCCAATGTGTATAAGGAAATCAATGCCCATTATGTAGATGAAACTGATCCTGCAGGCCTCATGAAGGCCGGAATTGATGCCATGTTACACCAATTGGACCCATTTACGAATTACATCAGCGAAGTCCAAATTGAGAACTACCGCCTGGTTTATGAAGGAAAGTACAACGGAATGGGTGCAAGAGCCAAAAAAATAGGTGATTATGTCACGATCACTGAAGTTTATAAAGACTATCCGGCTGATAAAGCAGGATTAAAAGTTGGAGATCAGGTAACAGAAGTGAATGGCCTAGATGGAAAAGGAAAAGATAGCGAGGATCTCTTTCACATGATGCGCGGTATTCCCAAAAGTGAAGTTGAATTAACGATTTCGAGACCCGGAAATCCCGATAAATTAAAACTCAAATTGGTTAGGGATGAGGTAAATATTCCTAATGTTCCTTATTCCGGGAAAGTCAATGATAGCATTGGATATATCATTTTAACCACATTTACAGAAAATGCAGGTAAAAACGTGAGAGATGCTTTCAAGAAGCTCAAGTCTGAAAATCCTGACTTAAAAGGCATCATTCTGGATCTTCGGGATAATGGTGGCGGATTGTTACATGAGGCTGTTGAAGTCTGTAATGTGTTTATACCACAGGGTCAGTTGGTTTCTACTACGCGAAGCAAATTCAAAGAAAAAGACCAGGCTTATAATACCCGACAACAACCGGAGGATGCCAATATACCCCTGGTGACTCTGATCAATGGAAAATCTGCTTCTGCATCTGAAATTGTAAGTGGTACTTTCCAGGATCTGGATCGTGGCGTGATCCTTGGACAAATATCTTATGGCAAAGGATTGGTACAAAACACTAAAGAAGTTGGTTACAATGCAAAAGTGAAGCTAACGATCGCTAAATACTATATCCCTTCAGGAAGATGTATTCAAAGTGTCAAATATGAAAACGGCGAACCTGTTCACCTTCCAGATTCTTTAAGAATCCCCTTTAAAACTAAAAATGGAAGAACCGTATTTGATGGCGGAGGAGTTAAACCTGATATTGAAGTTTCTGATGCCAATTATCCTGAGATCGTTCAAAAATTATTGGATCAGGACCATATTTTCAATTATTGTACCCAATATTTGATGAAGGAGAACCTACCTCATGATTATAAAAATTATCAATACAATGATTATCAAGGATTTAAGATATATTTAAAGAATCAAAATTTCAAGGATAATAATGAATTTCGCAAAAAGCTCGAAGAATTGGAAAATCTGAGCAAACAGGACAAATACCAAGGGTTTGAAAACCAGCTTACCCAATTAAAAACACAGGCTGAACAGTGGCAATGGGAAATTTTGGATAATCATAAAGATCTGATTAATAACATTATAGAAGAAGAGATCGCAGGTCGGGCCGGATATCGCGAAGCCATTATTCAAAAGCGGATGGATCATGATCCAGTTGTACTTTCTGCTCTTGAAATTTTGGGAAACCGGGAAAAATATAAACGGATCCTGACAAAACCTTGATAGATGGAACCACGCATCCTTCATATTGAAACATCCGAGCGATCCTGCAGCGTTTGTTTATCAGAAGGAAATAATTGCATCAGCCAGATCGTCGATGAATCGGGAGAGCACCAATCGACACTGGCGCCAAATATAAAAAAATTATTAATAGATAATGAATTGTTTTTTAATGATTTAGATGCATTTTCCGTAAACGTTGGTCCGGGATCTTATACCTCTTTGCGAGTAGGGGTTATGATGGCAAAAGGCCTTTCCGTGCTTAATCGAAAACCTCTGATAGCAAATACCGGACTTTTAGCATTAGCCATGGAGAGCAAGTCCAGGTTTCCAGATTATGCTTATTATATTCCGCTCATAGATGCGCGGAGGGATGACGTCTATTTCGCGGTTTACGACGAAGTCTTCAACGAATTAAAAGCAGCTCAATTTGCACAATTATCTTCAGCCTGGTTTAAAAACCTCGGGATCCAAGCTGCACAATGCCTTATTTCGGGGAGTGGAAGTCGCAAGTGGACTGGCATTATACCTGAATATCCAGTCCAAAGCTTAGAAGGTATCTTAACCGCTAAATGGCTTATAAAGCCTGCACTGCAGGCTTTTCAAATGGGAATTTTTGAATCACCAGCTGAACTCAAACCCTTTTATATTAAGGACCCCAACATTACGGTTGCCAAAAAAAAGATATAATTTATTGAACTTAAAGGGAATTGGTGGCATTCTTATATATAAGCCCTGCTAATATATACAAACACCTGAAATAAATTATCAGCAGAAAACATTTTCGGCACAGTTTATGCTACACTCCTAACATATTGCGAAACAACTAAAAACTGTGACATGAGGAATAAAAAGAACGAAACGATTACTCTCAAGAAAGGACCTAAGGAAGTTCAATTAGATTATTCTGATCTAAGGAGGGCTGTATTGGTGCTTCGGGCGGTCAACCACAAGCTTCGCCAGCGTGTGATTGATTTGTTGGAAGAAAACGATACAATGACTGTCACAGATATCTATATTAAACTTCGTTTAGAGCAGTCAGTAGCATCTCAGCATCTGGCTATCCTTAGAAGAGCGGGAGTTGTCGCAACAGAAAGGCAGGGAAAATTCATTTATTATTCCCTTGACCGCGAGCGCCTCAACCAGATTTCAAAGCTGGTAGAAGACTTGGCCGGTTAAGCCAAAACCCATCCATCTGATCAGGCAATAAACACACTGCAAGCGTATCTTACTGATTATCTAGCCGTTAATAAATAAAAAAAATATTTAATATTTATTTGCAATTCTGAAAAATCTTCTCATCTTTGTTCCGTTAAGGTCAACTACGAAATCAAAATAAGAACTCTCGATGAAGAAGATTAAAATTTCTTTTAATCCTGTACAGCTCGACTATTCATGTGAGCTGATGAGGGCACTTGCCCATCCGTTAAGGCTAAAAATACTTGAATTCATTGACAAAAGTGGCTCCGTTAATGTCAACAAGATTTATTCAAATCTAAAGATTGAACAGAGCGTAACTTCACAACATTTAAGTATTCTTAGAATTACAGGAGTCATTGCAACAGAAAAAGTTGGAAAATTTGTCTTTTGCAGTATCAATTATTCATGTCTTGAAAAAGCCGAGAAAGCTGTCAATCGTTTTTTAGGCAAAACAAGCTAACAATCCATTATTTTTCTTTATTTTTTGCAGATACCGGGCTAAAGTCCTAGTTTCTAATTCGAAAGATCTATTCAGGTTTTTCTTCAGCTGTATGTATCTTTTGATCCGTTTGGATCGATTTATACATCAAAAGAAACAAACATATTCCGCAAAAAATAGATGAATCTGCCACATTAAAGACAGGTCTGAAGAATTCAAATTCTTCGCCGCCCCAGATGGGAAACCATTGTGGAAATTCCCCTCTGTACATTGGAAAATACAGCATATCGACGACTTTACCCATTAAAAAGGGAGCGTAGCCTCCGCCTTCCGGAAACAATTGGGCAAGTCCGCCATGATAAGGAGATGCCGAAAAGATCATTCCGTAAAAAAGCGAATCAATGATATTGCCAATTGCGCCGGCCAATATCAATGAAAAGGATACGATGACCCACTTGTTTTCTTTGGATTCGATCATTCTATACAATAAATAAAAAAGAAAACTGACGGCAACCACTCGAAAAATGCTTAAAAAAAGCTTTCCTTTTGCACCTCCGAAGGTCAATCCAAATGCCATACCTTCATTTTCTACGAAATGGATCCTGGCCCAGCTCATTCCAAATATGAGAAACTCCTCCCCCTGTTCCATATGTGTTTTTATCCAAATCTTGGAAATCTGGTCGATGATCAAAATGACCAAGATGGTCAGAATTGAAATAAAATAATAATGTCGTTTCTCCATAAGACTGCAAATTTAACCAAGCCTGTCAACATTCAACAGAATGCAATTTTATGTGTTTGTATGGAATGTCATCTTTAAGATCCACCGAATATGTATTAGCCCCTCCTTCGCCACATATGGTTGGCGATGGGTTTAGAGTTCATCATTTTTTTCCGGGAAATGCCCCATTTGATATGCATCGCCTGAGCCCTTTTTTAATGCTGGACTATAATGCACCCTTCAACTTTCCGCCTTCTATGCAACCGAAAGGTGTGGATGTTCATCCGCATAAAGGCTTTGAAACTGTAAGTGTAGTATTTAAGGGCAAAGTTGCACATTACGACAGTGCCGGAAATTCGGGAGTCATCGGAGAAGGGGAAGTGCAATGGATGACTGCTGGAAATGGAATTCTACACAAAGAATTCCACGAAGAAAATTTCAGCAAATCTGGAGGCATCTTCCATATGGCGCAATTGTGGGTGAATTTACCATCAGCATTTAAAAGCAAGCAAGCTGGATATCAGGAAATCAGTCGCGAGAAAATCATTCCCCAAATGATTGAAAATGGAACCGTCGAGTGCATTGCCGGAGAATTTAATGGTTTTATAGGACCGGCAAAAACCCATACTCCAATAATTCTATTAATTATTGACTTGAAAAAATCCGGAGTTTTTAATTATTCCTTACCGCAAAATTTCAATGCATGCTGTTTGATGGTTGAAGGAAACGGGATTTGGAATCATAAAACCGCAAGCCCGGAACATCATTTGGTCGTCTTTCAAAACGATGGAACTCGCATTTCATTCGAAGCAAAGGAAAACAGTAAATTATTGTTAATGGCAGGAGAACCCATCCATGAACCTATCGCTTCCTATGGTCCCTTTGTCATGAATACGCAAGAAGAGATCCGTGAAGCTTTAAATGATTACAGGGCCGGGAAGTTTGGTTTTTTGAACTAAAGATTTATGAAAACTTTCTCTTCCCCAAATACATTCCAAAAACATATTAAGTAATAAGAGGGCTAAGGCTCTTCTCCCAAATTCTGTATACACCCATCGACTTGACTCCAGATATGAGCTAAAGTTTAGATGTTTTTCCATGGTTCTTTGAACACGAACTTCAATTAATCATCGACGCTCGCCATATTAAATTTAAATTACAAGAGTAAGATTACTCCATCCAAATATGGTTTGAAGGTAATTTAAAAAATACAATTTTAATTTTTCCTGCGATAGCTCAATCCAAAATCCAATTCGTCGCGTATACATAGAAATCTACTTTATGAAATGGCTGCAAACTATTTTATTGAAGCTTACTATACTAACATGCATAAGCGCAGGAGAAGCCTTACACTTTATTGGGCAAATCATAGATAAATCGACAAAATTTCCGATTGAAGATGTTATTATTTTCCAATTAGACAAAGAAGTAATACAAGTTAGTAATGCCTTGGGCTTTTTTAAAATTGAAGTACACGATAGTCCTTCTATTAAACTAAGATTAGAGAAGTTAGGATATAAACCAATTGTTGCGCAATTCAATTATGCTAGTCAGCAATTTCCAACCATGATTTTCGAAATGGAAATTCAACAGTTGGAACTACCGCAAGTAACCGTACAATCTGCTTTTTATTCAAAAACAAACATCATTTCAAACTATGATCTTTTAGGAAGACCGATCTCTTCTGGTCAGGAAGCTTTGAATCTTATTCCCGGACTATTCCTGGCACAGCACGCAGGTGGGGGAAAGGCCGAGCAGATTTTCCTCCGCGGATATGATATTGATCATGGAACTGATCTGCAATTGACTGTCGATGGGATACCTGTGAATATGGCAAGTCATGCACATGGTCAAGGCTATGCCGATTTGCATTTTATTATTCCGGAATCAATAGATCGCATCAATTACAGAAAGGGCCCTTATGATATCTCAGATGGAAATTTTGCAACAGCAGGCGCTGCCCATTTTAAAACCAAAAAAATATTAAGTCAAAATTTTATACAAGCCGAATATGGGCAATTTGGACATTCCAGATTCGTAGGTGGGATCAATGTAGTAAATAATCAATCGCTTAAAAATCCAACGAATGCTTATATCATGGGCGAACTTTTAAGCTCCAGAGCTTATTTCGATGATCCTCAAAATTTTCATAGAATTAATTTCTTTTCAAAGTATAATCGAAATATTGGATCTACAAAAAAATTGGAACTTAGCTTTTCTATTTTTGATTCAAAATGGGATGCTTCCGGACAAATTCCGGAAAGAGCAGTCTCCAGCGGAATTATAAATCGCTTTGGTGCTATTGACCCTAATGAAGGGGGTTCAAGTTATCGCATGAATTTAAATGCCATGTTGAGTGCACAAGGCAAGAAATACAATCTCATACGTCATCAGCTTTATTTGACGCATTTGCGATTTGATCTCTTCTCCAATTTTACTTTTTTCCTCCATGACTCTATAAATGGGGATATGATTCGTCAATTGGAAGAAAGGTATATTATAGGCTATTCAGGAGATTGGCAAAAGAGATTTCATCTATTTCATAAAAATGCAATGTTCAAATTGGGAATAGGAAACAGGACTGATATTATTCCAACCAGCCAATTATTGCATATGCCACAAAGAAACAACAGTTTATCAAGTCCCATTTCTATTGGTAATATTCATGAAAATAATTTTTCTCTATTTACAGATATAGATTTTCAGATGATGGAAAATCTCTCCTTCAAAAGCGGATTAAGGGCAGATGTCATTCATTTTTATGCAGACAAAAATCAAATAAAAGCATCCAGCTGGCAAAAAGCAATTAGTCCAAGATTCACGATCCAATATACTCCCAATGATAAACTGCTTTTTACTTTCAAACTTGGAAAAGGATTTCACAGTAACCATGCGCATGTAGCATCCCATGAAAAACCAGCCTCTACATTGCCAGCAGCGACTGGAATTGAATTAGGCATGTTTCAAAAATTGTTTGATAAAATGTTGATCGAAGTTAATGTGTGGCAAATGGAAACAGAAGACGAATTAGTGTATGTAGGTGATGAAGGCATTGTAGAAATTAATGACGCCGGAATTCGAAAAGGGATAGAAGTTAATTTGCGATTCCAGGTGGGTGATGAGTTATTTTTTGATGCAGATCTAAACTATACAAATGCAAGATTTAAAAATACAAAAATGGAAGGCAGGTACATTCCTTTGGCAGCTCGTTGGACAAGCACTATGGGATTACATTATAACCCAAAGTCGCCGGGACTATTTGCTTTCTTGAGGTATCGATTTATTGCCGATCGACCAGCGAATGAAAACAACAGTTTAATTGCTCCCGGATCATTTATTTGTGACGCACAATTAGGATACAGGATAAAATCCTGGGAAATCAGTGTAGAAGTTCAAAATATATTTAACAAAAACTGGAATGAAGCGCAGTTCGAAACCGAATCAAGATTATTTGATGAAAAGGATTCGGTAACTGAATTACATTTTACTCCGGGTACCCCATTCAGATCAAATCTAATATTGCAATATCTTTTTTGATTTTATTTAAAATTATTATTTCAACTAAAAAAATTCGTATGAAAATTTTAAAACAATTTTACAAACTTAAAATCAAGCAAAATTTTTGTTTGTTATTTCTGCTTTTTTTATTCCAATGGAGCAACATATTTGCATCCAGCCACAGAGAGGCACCACTCATCGCCTATGATCCTTTAGCAGACAATGTTGATTTGTATGCATTCAGAAGTCCTGACAATCCTGACTTTATTACGATCATTGCAACGTATGTGCCATTACAATTTCCACATGGCGGACCCAACTATTATACATTTGGCGAAAACGTCAGGTATGAAATTCACATTGACAATGACGCTACCAAACCTGGAGATGAAATTATTTACAGGTTTACATTTAAATTAAGAAATGAAGATCCAACTACATTTTTCAACATCAGATTAGGCAAACAAAATCAAAAAGCAAGTTATCAACTTGAAAAAAGTACAGATGGTGGTGTGAGTTTCATGACAATTATAACAGATGGTTATGTTCCACCCAACTATATCGGACTTCGTTCGATTACCAGTTCTGCTGGTTTAAATTCTCCATACTCCAATTTATTTAGAAATGCCATCACGAATACTGGTGGTGGAGAAAAAATATTTTGTGGCCCGACAGATGATCCTTTCTTTGTGGATTTGGGCGGTGTATTTGATTTAGGCAACTTACCAAGACAAGGTGAAAAAGCAAGAGATGGGATTGCATGTTTGAATGTAAGTGCAATTTGCATTCAGGTACCCATAAATATGCTATTAAAAACAGGAGCACCTAGCGCCCCCGAACTATTTTAGATCCTGATTATGTCATAGGTGTATGGGCATCAGCAAGCAGACCGGCGATACGTACATTAAGTGCAGGTAAAGAAATTCATTCCGGAGATTGGGTACAGGTTTCAAGATTAGGAATGCCATTGACAAATGAAGCGGTAATTCCCATAGGTTACAAAGATTATTGGAATGGATTGAGCCCTTATGCGGAAATTTCAGATACTATTTTGGATGAATTCTTTTACAATCCTGAACTGGCATTATATATGGATGATCGCCTTTTTGGTTCTGCGGTTCCAGCATTTTCAAAATTAAGAATTCAGACAAATTCTCTTGGACTAGCCGATTTCGGATATGGAAAAAATGGATTATATGGTTTGAAAGGAAGCGCTGCAGTAAGCGGTACAGCTTTAGATGATGCCATATTCGGAACTTTACTTTTACCAAAACCAAATGCAGCACGGTCGGTTGATTTGTGGCCGATTTTCCATACAGGTGTTCCAAATTTTCCACCTTACCAGTTAGCCACCGGAAAAAATGGAAATCCACTTGCAGTTGGTAAACCATTTATCCACAATTTTCTTCCGAATGGCGGAGATATGCTTCGCTTAAATATGGCAACTCCGGTAACACCGCGTAACGATCCTGATTTTAGTACATTAGGTATCATTCAGGCCGCCGTTTTGGGATTGTTGGATCCAAGATTTAATACCAACACTGATATCCAGGCGATACCGAATATGGATGGATTTCCTAATGGCCGCAGATTGGAAGATGATGTGACCAGAATTGAATTACAAGCCGTTTCCGGAGTAGCATTAGCCGCCATTGGACTTTGGTATGATGATTACGTACCGGGTAATTCGCCTGTGACCAGCCAACTTCTGGGAGTTTTAGGCTACACGACTGGTGTAGAAAAGAATGATGCTGCTTTTTCATCTACATTTCCTTATCTGGCAGAACCCTGGTCAGGTGATGGAGCCTGTGGTGGAAAAATTATTACAGGTTTGAAGGATCCAGGGAATAATGGAATTATTGGATTAGGTACGAAAGGCATTGCTGCAATGAATTATCCAAATCCATTTAAAGAAACTACAAATTTGAAACTCCAATTGCAAACCAAAGAGCAGCTCGTTGCAAATATACTCACAGTTCAAGGTGCACCTGTTCGCATTTTATTTGACCGCGAATTAGAAGCAGGAGAACATAATTTACCATTGAATCTTTCAGATTTGACCAATGGAGAATACATCATTAGTTTAACTTCAAAAAACAGAGGTTACCTCCAAAGTATTAAAATTACAAAAATAAATTAACGATTTTGTATGCAAGAACTTTGCACAGCATGCAAAGTCCTTGCATTTTTTTTTAAAACATTACAAGCATTCAATTTAAACAAAAATGAAACATTTAATTTTCATTGGATTACTCTCCATTTTATGCTCCTGCAATCAGAACCTGGATACCAATCCATCTAATGCTCAAGATTGGACAACAGCTTATACAGATTTTCCCAAACTTATAGACCGCCATGAAGCACTTCAATACGGAAAAGAATGGGAAAACATACAAAGTGAATACGGCTCATACCGTGATCAAATCATCCATCAACAGGATGAAGTACAAGCCAGAATCAAACTAGCTGAATTGTTTTGCAATGAAGCTAAAATAACTGGCGAACATCCATATTATTACCCATTGGCACTGGCACAATACGATAGCGCACTCGCCATTTTGAATGGAAAAGAAACGGATGAAACGTTCAGGTCTTTAAGTGGAAAGGCCAGTGTTTTTCTTTCTTTACATCACTTTGAAGATGCATTACAAATTGGTAAGAAAGCATTGGCGCTCAATGCACATAACGCCAACATTTATGGCATCCTCACAGATGCGAATGTGGAGTTGGGAAATTATACAGAAGCTATAACATATGCCGATAAAATGGTATCCATCCGACCTGACATCAGGTCTTATTCGAGAATTTCCTATTTAAGGGAATTGCACGGTATGACTCCGGAGGCCATTGATGCCATGAAACTTGCCATTCAATCATCCTATCCCGGAACAGAAGACAGAGCCTGGGCGATGGTGACTTTAGCACATCTGTTATATGATAATCAAGCGTTTCAGGAATCACAAAATGTTGTGGATCGCATTTTAAGTGAGAGACCTCTATATCCATTTGCCCTTGAAATTAAAGCTATGTTAGAAATTCAAAAAGGAAATCAAGAGGAAGCAGAAGCTTTGTTAAAACAGGCAATCTCCATCATTCCTGAAGTTTCATTTCAAATTCAACTTGCGGAGATTTACAAATCTCAGCATCGGGATATTGAGTTCAATAATGCATTACAAAGCATTTATGAAATGATGAAAGAAGACAGTGATAAGGGACATAATATGAATTTAGAACTGGCTCAATTATATTTAGACTTAGGCAATGAGCCACAGAAGGCACTTGAATTGGCATTAAAAGAATATCAAGTCAGACCTCAAAATATTATGGTCAATCTTTTGCTATCGAAAATATATTTAAAGCAATCAAAAATTGAAAACTCTAAAAAGCATGCTATCGTTGCAAGCGCCACAAATTTTGAACATCAGGAATTGAAGTCGATTCAAAATGAATTGAGACTTTAATAAAGGGTTCACAGAAAATGGTTTTCATTTTGCAGGGCTATCATTTATTTCAGACGCAATGCTGACAATCGACATTTAAATATTAAATATTTTAAAGGGCATGGATCGGATCTATGCCCTTTTTTCATTTTTATTTAGTTAAAAAATTGACTTTAATCATGGGATTGAGTAACTTCGTAAATTGTTTAACCTTAAAAACCTCTACCATGAGAAAGTTTGAGTGCATTGGTAGATTCAATTCTACCCCCCCCCCATTCTACGAATCACTTCGTAGATATTGTTAAACTAGCTTTATTCCTGCTTATGATTCTGTTGCCTGGAATATCGAAAAGCCAAGATACTTTGATCTGTGATAATGGTGGGTTTGAGGATGGGTTTAGTTATTATAATGGATATCTTTCAGAATTTCTTTTTGGTTTTGGCAGTGGTACATGTACTCCTACCAAACTTGATTTGCCAGTAACATTTACATTAACAAATATGCCTGCAACACATAAATTTGCCATTATGTCCAACGGAATTGATCCGGTAGTCAGCGTTAATCAAACTGTATTTGGATCCAAATCATTACTTCTAAATAGTTACTGTAGCCACTTGAATAATTGTGTACACTATGCAGATATCAATAGGATAAAAAAAAGATTTCTAGTTACTGAAGAAAATCGAAATTTCACAGTGTGGTATTCCGCAGTATTAGAAAATCCTGATGAACATGTTGATCGTCAACCATTTTTTAGCATTCGCTGTGATCTTGGTATAAGCGCCGATTTATGCTTTGATGGAATCAGTTTTCCAGCTAAAGAACTGCCAAGAGATCTAATTTCGGGTTGTAATCCAAATGATTCTTTGTGTTATCAAGAAAATGATTTTGTAAAATACACCGATTGGGCCTGTCATCGTATCCTCATCCCCAATGACAAAATAGGTGAAATAGCTACTCTCGAAATTACAGCTGCTGATTGTGCAAGAGGTGGTCATTTTGGCTATGTCTACATCGACGGTATCTGCGAAGAATGTGACAACAGCAGTTATGGTTCGGGTACACTCGACAAAAAACCTTATATCATTGTATCTTGTGATGGTGATTCCATTACCTTAAAAGGAAGGTACACCCCACCTACAATCGATTGATATACTATACTCGATAGTATTTCTGTACCAGGCTTTAATATTTACGGAATGAGTATAGACGCAACTACCAAAACATTTTCATTCAGAGTTGTTAAAACTGATTTTCAAAGTCCAAACCCAACTTGTCGCGATGTCATCGCTTACCTGAAATTTAAAAATGCGGCCGGCGATTTTCTTCCGGATGTACCTACTAATGCCGTTGAGCTGTGCTATTCGGATTTTGTACTTCCAGATGTAGATATTGTCATTGGCCAATGCAATCGCAATGATCCCAACAACAATGTTTTTTCAGATGATTATTATTACGTGAGTTTTACCATTTCAAATGCAGACAACAGGCACTGGAGATTGGAACGACTGGTGGATGATCCTTACCCAGATGAATCCGGACGCTACTTTTTAAAAACCGATGGATATGGAAATGGCTCTTATAATCTTGGACCTTTCTTAATTCAGGAAGGCAGCTGGGTGTTGACTCTATTTTATGGTGGTTGCTCCGATACCTTCCAGATCATCCCCCCTGATTATTGTTCAGGTTGCTCAGAGCTTTCGAAAGTTAAGATCAGCAATATTCAATGTAATCCGGCAACGGGAACATGGTCTTATGATATCTTTATTCCAGGGCCTGTTCCTCCTGTTGGCGATTGTTACGAATTAGAAGGTAGCCAAAGGGAATTTAACATTACTTATACCATCGATGGCAATCAGATGAGTAACCAAGAGTGTTTAAATCCAACAATTAATTATAAGGTAAACTGTCAAGATATACAACCTACTTGCTCTGCAATTTTGGACATCTGTCCACCAAAACCTTGCAACAATGGTAATTACGAAATCTGCGATCTGGAAGCTTATTTTGTTGGTGTCAATTGTATCGATAATGGCAATGGTAATTATTCTTATACAGTTGAATTTAATGTAAGTGACGCTCCTTATCCTTGCTATCGAAGTTTTACGCCAGGTAATTTAAACCTGGTCGAAGGTTCGTTCAGTAATCCGTTGGGCCCATTTTATGATGCTGAAAGGTATTTTGTGATCTATTCCTGTGGAGAGGTCATTCCCTATACCTGCGTTTGTCCGAATACAGGATGTTACAAAATATTTAAAGTTCGCAAACCAGAAGACTGTATTACACGGGAAGATTTTGGCGGTGCAATTGAAAGCTCGATCCTGAATAATGGCAAAGAACTTAAAATCATACCAAATCCTGTCATTTCTGATGAATGGTTAATTCGATCAAGTCTGGAAAAAACAGATTTTGAAATTATCAGTCATTCCGGAATTAGCATATATGCTGGAAAATTTATTGGACCTGAACATCAGTTAAAAATATCATTGCCCAAAGGCTTGTATCTGTTAAGATATTATAATTCGAACGGTACAAGTTCCAGTTTAAAGTTTATTAAGATGTAAATCTTTTTTTTAATAGGATGAATGCTTTAAATGCATTCATCCTTTTCTCATTACATATTCATCCTAATCATGAAAGCACATAAAATTACTTCATATACCATTTTATTGATTTGCATTCCTCTTTTTATCTTAGGTCAAAATGATCATTGTAATACTCTTAAAGAAGATTCAACTAAATGTTATGTTCTAAAACAATATATTAAACCCCAGATAGTCCTTGAAAAAAAATGGGAAACTAAGGAAATAGCTTACACTGGCCAAACCCCACTAGTTGCGAAACTAAATAGGGATTGTATTCCTGAAATATTGTTAAGGGGATTTAATTCACAAGATGGTTCTACTCTTGATACACCAAGAGTGCATATCTATGACGGAAGAGATGGTACTTTGAAAATGAAATTTGATTGTGGGGGCTTTGCTCCTGAACTTACACCTGTGATTGCAGATGTAGACAATGACGGTACAAATGACATAGTTGTTTCTACAACTTATGGAACTTTTCAATATAGATATCATTTAATGTGCTATGACTATTTAGGGAAACTGAAATGGGTTTCAGATGAATATTTATACAATAATAATCTACCAGTTACTTCATGTTTTGGAGTTGCAGATTTTAATCAAGATGGCATGATGGAGGTCTATTGCAATAACCGGATCTTTAATGGTCAAACCGGCAAATTACTGGTAGAAGGTGGCATGAATGGCATGGGAGCTACATTTAGTAAAAATTATATAAATCCAATATCAATATCTGTAGCTGCACAACTCGATAGTGACCTAAATGACCTGGAATTGGCTGCAGGTTATACTATCTACAAAGTAATCATATTGAATCCAAATGGAAAAACAGGGAACCAAATGATACCTATCAATATAAAAGTAGAAAATAGATTTCTTGATGGAACTACAGCTGTAGCCGATATTAATGGTGATGGGCAATTAGACGTCATAGTTTCCTACGCTGCTAATGATATTAATTCCAAAGTGTATGCATATACGCTGGTTAACGGCACTCCAAATCTAATTGCGCAGAATTATATTCCCGGTAAAGACGAACACAATGGTTGTCCAAGTATTTCTGATATTGATAGTAATGGCATTCCAAATATTTTAGTGAGTAAATATAATTCACTACACAATTTTGAATATGACGGAACCAATAAGTTCATTCTCAGATGGTCCTTTAAAGTAATGGATACTTTAGCTACGATGGGCATTACAACCTTTGATTTAAATGGTGATGGTATCCAGGAAATTATTTATCGGGATCATTTTAATTTACTGATCATAGATGGCAGTGTGAATCCGCCACAAATCATTGATAGTTTAAGATGTATAGCAGGGACATATGGAGAATACCCCATTATTGCAGATATCGATAATTCCGGAAAAGCTCAAATTTGCACTGTCTGTGGTGGTATTGGACCCTGGCCACAGAATATTACACGAGGCTACCTCACCGCCTTCGGCTCTCCAGATAGCCTTGCGGGTTGGGCCCCTGCAAGAGCTGTTTGGAATCAATACGCCTACAATCCGCTATACATCAACGACGATCTCACCGTGCCCAGGGTGCCAAAAAATCAGGTCAGTTATAAAAATGGCAAGTACAACAATTTTTTGCAGCAGGAATCTTTACTCGACAGCAACGGCATGTATAAAGTAAGCGCTGCAAGTTTGTGGGGAGAGATTGCTTGCATTAACTACGATCAGATAGCGGAGGAATACACCGTGTCATTCAATGTTTTTAACCACACTAATGCGTCTGCCAGAGCAGATAGTGCATTGCCGGTTTCATTTTACAATAGTGACCCTACAACTGGCGGTAATTTGCTGGGTATTTTTTATACACCTTCGCAATTAAATCCTGGTGATCGCTTGCTGCAGCAGGAGTTTAAGTTTAAAGTCTCACAAATACAGGACTTGTACATGGTGGTCAATACCAAACGCGATAGCATTGGCGCATTTGATCCTAAAGATTTTTCATCTTTAGAATGTGATTATGCAGACAATGTTTTTCACACTACAGAGCTTCCGAAAACTGAAAGTATCTCTGCTTCTATCTGCAAGGGCAGTAAATATCCTTTCTTTGATACCATGTTGACCCTTCAGGGACATTATACACACATCCTTCGCAATCAAAAAAATTGCGATAGCCTGATCACCTTACTCGAACTAACAGTTGTTGATACCATTCACAGTTTGCAAACCCTGTCTGTTTGTGATAGTTTTAACTGGCAAGGCATCGTTTACCGCGAAAATTCAACAATTGTGAATCATTTTCAGGTTGCTCATGGTTGTGACAGTGTGGTTACTTTGAATCTGAACATTCGCAAAAGTAGCGATACGCTTATTCAGATAAACGCTTGCAGAAAATTTGGATTTAATGATAAAGTTTACACGGAAGGAGGTAAGTATTTTATAAAATTGAGAAACCGCCAGGGCTGTGATAGTCTCATCGAACTCAATCTGAATATAATTTCTCTGGATACCAATATCACCAAATTGGGAAATACCTTAATCGCATTGGACAGTGTAGCCACTTACCAATGGGTCGACTGCGATGAGCATTTTATGATTATTCCCGGTGCGACTCAAAAAACCTACACAGCTGATAAAAATGGGAACTATGCGGTAATCTTAAATACTCCTCCATGTGTAGATACTTCTGTTTGCATAAACGTGATTGTTTCTCATGGTACTCAATACGACAGACTGCATTTGCTCGCTTATCCAAATCCTGCTACGAACCAACTTCATTTGTTATTTCCGGATCCCGTTACCGGTGAATTTCTTGCAAGCATAAGAGACATACATGGACGGACTATTTTGAAAAACGTTCTCGTGAAAGAAGAACGCAAAGAAATTAATGTTGATATCAGCGATTTAGCTGCTGGTTTGTATTTTGTATACTTTCAGTCCGCATTGGGTGCACATCATTTGATATTCATGAAATTGTGATGCATTGATAAACAGAAATTTCGATGACTGTGCAGAACTTACTAAGGATTTGATACCTTTCCCAAAGCGTACATTTCTTCCAAAGTTGGAGCAGCACTACCACCTGTTTTTTCCAAAGTAATCGCAAAAGCTTCTGCTTTATCAATCGAATTCATGGCAATGGGTTGCATGGATGTTTTAGAAGGAATATCGAATACACCCAAATCGACTGGACTGCCCTCTTTAATGGCCCACAACTGATACTGTTTTCCCTGGGGTGCTGAAGGCAAATGAACCAAATCGAGAAATACAGTCTGCTGGAGCGAATCCCACAAAACCGCTACCGAACTACCCGATGCTTTCTGAGGCAATCCATTTAATAAAATGATCCTTGATTGCGGATTGTTCCATGTAGTCCATTTTTTTTCAAACTGTGCTAATTGTTCTTCTTGATTGTTTAGTTTGTGATTTACAGATACCAGTTCCTCTTTATGAGTAAATGCGGTAGTCCGTTCATTGAAATACAATGCAACTGCTGCAAAGGCAGTGATCAGGCTTGCAGCTAAAGCCCAATTTTTAACTCCCGAAAATGAAATTACTTTGCCTGATTGAAAGGCATCTGTCTGTTTAACAAGAACGGAAAATTCCTTTATGGGCTCTTTTGATAATTTGGATTTGATCTTGTCTTTTAAATGTGAAGGTGGCTCAACTTTTTGAATGTCCAAATAATTTTCAAAAGAAAGAGCTATTTCATTTAATGCTGTTTTGATTTCCGGATAAATATGAGACATACATTCTACTTCCTTCCTTTCCTGTTCGCCTAAGGATTGCAAGACATATTGTTCAAGTATTCCGGATTCTATATAAGCCTTTAAGTCCATTAAGCTTTAAATATATTTTTTAGTTCTAAAATTGCATTTCTCGCTCTTGTTTTCAGCGTTCCTAATGGCATATTGAGATGTTTCGCCGCTTCATCTTGTGTAAGACCTTTATAGTATAATAATTCAATAACCTCTCTGTAATCTGGTTTGAGGCTTTGCACAAAATCTTTAACACCTATCGTCGAAGGATTATACTCCACAAATTTATTGCTTTCAATGTTTACGACAGATTCCAAATTTTGGATGTTGTTATTGACTTTATTTCGAAAAGTGTCTAGTGCAATATTCCTAGCGATTTGTGCCATCCAGATCAATAAACTACCTTTATTAGGATCAAACTGGTGAATGTTGTTCCAGATTTTAATGAAACATTCCTGTAAACAATCCTCTGCTATTTCCTGCTTCCTTACTATTTTTAGGATAAGTCCATACAATAACGCACTACTCGCATTGTAAAGTTCATCAAAAGCATCATGATCCCTGGCAAGGATGCCCTTAAGTATTTCAGCTTCTCTATTTTTTGCAATAATTGACAAAGGATACTATATATTCTACAAATGTAATACTAATTGCCATGTAAAAATGGCAATTTACAATTACAAAACTTTATTTGGGGATAAGTAATTTAGAAAAGTCAAATGCTTGTTCCTTGCAAATTGTTATCTAATTCAAAAATATAGATATAGAATATACTGTAGATTGTAATGATACATTTCAGGATTAATAAAGGCCTATGTCAACACCAGCCATTATTTATTACAAAAAATCGGAATGACTCCAGAATGTTGCTGCATGGTATTATTTTGTAAGATATAAGTATATAGTCCGGATTTAATTTGAGGTATCGAAATGGGATCATTCACATTTGATATCATTCGATCAAAGATGGTATGTCCTAATAAATCAAATACCATAAGTTTGATCGGCAACATTTCATTCACACTGCCAAGTATACGCAATGCTTGTTCAGATCCATTATAAACCAAATTAAAATTGATTTCATTTTTCTGTTCCTCGCTTGCAACAATAATGATTCCGTCTTTAATTCTATACTCAATACAGGCATCCGGAATTGAATAATATTTAATAGTGTTGTTAATATCGTATAAAACTTCCCGGACCATGGTTGTACAACTCGGATGAGCAGAAGGCATCAGGCAAATAAAATGATCCGTTGGAAATAATTCACGATATTCCAAGGTCAGAAAAGGAACATTTTTTTGAAGTTTCACATTTTCAAGGCTCTTATTTATCCAAACAATTCTGACATTTCGCGGACAAATTTCGTTGAATATTTTTCTGCCCACATCCAAGATAATATCGGAAGTCAGGGTATCAAATTCGACAAACTCGGAATTGTGATGTATTCCAAATTGCAATGTTGCTACCTCATAATTTTCTGTAGGTATGACATCACAATAAATTTTCTGATTTTCAAAGCGTAGTTTAAAATCTAATTTGAACTCCTGATTTTGGCCAATGAGAGACCCGACAAAAACTAAAATGAGAATTATACTTAAATATTTCATATACCATTTTTTTAATATTCCTACCAAAAATAAGAATTTCACCTCACTATTCAAACAAAAAGTAGATAAATTGTACAATAACAAAACATTTTCCCTGAAAATTGGATTAACTTTAAGCCCCTCTCTAAAGAATATGTCCATGCGAATTTCAACTCTTTTGGGACTTTTTTGGACCCTTGCTGCCATTTGTACAGCACAACGCGAACATGTCCGCCATTTAGTCCCGGAGAACAACAAAGCAAGCTGCTGTTGCGGCCAATTTGTAGAAATCTTTTTTCCTAACCTCGATTTTGAATCCGCCCCGCTGCCAGGGCCGGGAACCTTTTTTACATATGGCACAGGAACAAATTTTGGAGGTTGGACGGTAACCCAGGCTACCATTGATCATTGTGATGCCGGGGTTGGCAATCTTGGCGCCGGTAACCCCAATGGTGCGACGTTTTTTATTGATTTACATGGTTCACCAGGTCTGGGTGCTATTTCCTATAACTTATTCGGCTTGACTCCCGGTAACCAATACCGCATCGAGTTCTGGACCGCACAAAATGGTGGTGGATTCTCTTCTACAGGGTTTTTAAGAGTTGGCGGCGGAGCCTGGCTCAATGTCAACTGGATCGTTTCTGTTTCCGGTGCTGTTGCCTGGAGAAAAGAAATGTATGAGTTTACAGCACAGGCAGCATCCACAACAATGGAATTTAGCAGTACTGGTCCGATGGTTTTTGCAGGCACTCTCGTAGATGATATCAAGATTTTTGAATGTCCCGGTGATCTGGAAAAACCGGAGGTACTCAATCCTCCGGTCGATCTCATGTTCGAATGTGAAAATCAGGTTCCCAAAGCACCTACTTTACTCATTAGTGATAATTGCGATCCTAATCCGGTAATCACTTTAAAAGAAACAAAAGAAAACATCGACCCTTGTACTAAAAAGATAACGAGAGAATGGAAAGTAAAAGATGTGTGCGACAATGAAACCATCATTACTCAAATTATAGATATTATCGATCAAACACCACCCGCTTTTACGAAATTGCCAGAAGACAAATTTGTAAAATGCGAACAGGATGTGCTCAAAGAATTCAATGACTGGCTAAAAAAGAATGGAAACGCAAATGCACAAGATGACTGTGGTCCACTTAGTTGGCGCAACAGTTATGACCGCCTTCCTCATAAATATTGTGATACCATACTTACCGAATTCATTGCAGTAAGTCCCTGCGGACTCGAAATTTCAGAATATGCCACATTTTATGTTATCGATACGACGGCACCCAAATTTTTCGTCCAGGCACAATCCAAAAACTTCAGTTGTATATCTGGAAAAAATGATTCTTTGCGGAATTGGTTAAACAATTATGCTTTTTCAAAAGTCTCTACCAACTGTGATACCTTTTTTCTAAGTCACAACTTTGACAAAGATTCAAGTAAGAATCCAATCGTCGTTACCTTTTATGCCAAAGACCGTTGCGGGAATGTTGACAGCAGTACTGCAAGTTTTACATTTCGAACCGCCAGTGATACCTTTAGAATAATTGAATACTCTTGCAATTTTACAGCCAATCGTTTGGATACGGCTTATTTTACTTCCAATGGCTGCGACAGTATTGTCATCTCTGAAAAAATAAAACTATTTCCCGATTCCCTATATATTCAGAATTTTACCTGTGATACTTTATTGGCAGGATTTGATACCCTGATACTAACGAACGTTAGTGGTTGCGACAGTATCGTGTTTACGCATACCGATTGGAAATCTAGTCCGATTACTTTATTACAAGTTTTCGATTGCCATTTTCCCGCTTATCGCGTGGATACCATGTTTTTCCAGGGCCAATTCTGCGACTCTAGCGTCATTACCGAATACATCCCACTCAAAACGGATACCACGTTTTTACAACTTTCGACTTGTGATTCAACGAAAGCTGGAATTCAAACACAGATTTTAAAAAATGTGTTCGGTTGCGACAGTTCGGTCATTACCCATTCCTTATTGAGTACGGTTCAAACCCATTTTCAAAACAGCTTTGAATGCGGACTGGCGCTGCCGTATACAGATACCCTGGTTTATCAAAGCAATAGTTGTGACAGTTTGGTCATCACTTCACACTTTCCTTTAAAATTAGATACCACTCTATTGCAAAATCAAACCTGTGATCCGATGCAGTCGGGTGTTTTTCAAAGAAAACTCATCAACCAGTCAGGTTGCGACAGCCTGGTCATCGAACAGGTCACCTTACTCCCATCAGATTCCATCAACCAGAACAGCAGCACTTGCATTTTGTCCCAGGCCGGAATTTTTACAGACCGACTTAAAAACAAATTCGGTTGCGACAGCATTGTCAGGCGTTTTGTCCAGTTTATTCCCTCTGACACCGCGGTCATTCAGGCTTTCACCTGTGATCCTTTGTCGGTTCGCAACGACACTTTGATTTATCAAACTTCCACTTGCGACAGTATTGTATTTCGTGCCATTCAACTCTCGGCTTCTGATACCATCGACATTCAACTGTCCACTTGTATTTATTCACAATCAGGTTTTGATACGCTGCGTTTAACGAATCGTGCAGGATGTGATAGTTTGGTTTTTATCCATACTACCTTTATTCCTTCCGATACCTCACATATAAACACCACGACCTGCAATCCCCAATTAGCAGGTTTGGATACACTCGCCTTACGCAATAGCGTTGGTTGTGATTCCCTGGTTTATATTTCAAGTACTTTCCTCCCGATCAATTTATTGTGGACGCTCGATTCCATTCGCTGTTTCGGTGCAGATGATGGAGCCTTTCACATACTCAATACTGGCGATTTCACCAGACCATTCGAAATATATTTAAATGGGAACTTACAATCAGGGAACCCCACCCTGGATCATTTATCTGAAGGAAACTATTCTGTTTATATCCGCGATCTGATGGGTTGTATTTCGCAAACTGTGCAATTTGAATTATTCAATCCGACAGCTTTGGTGACGGATTTAGGTGCAGATCAAACCGCAAAAAAGGGCAGTCCCGTCAAAATAAATTTACAAACCAATAAAAATCTTCAACAAATCATTTGGCAGCCCAATCATCCGAATGCTTGTGTAAATTGTGCTGATTACGATTTTATCGCCGATCAGGATGTTTGGGTCTATAGTCTGGCTATTGATGATAGAGGCTGTAACAGTCTGGATTCCGTTTTTATTAAAGTTCTGAGAACCGGCAATGTTTTTGCACCCAATGTTTTCTCTCCCAATGGCGATAACATTAATGATTATTTTTATATCCACGGAGAGGATGGTGCTATCGTCGAACAAATGTTAGTTTACAATAGATGGGGAGAATTGCTCTTTGTAACAAATCATATTGCTGTTAACGATCCTTCAAAAGGCTGGGACGGAAGTTTTAGAGGAGAAAAAATGATTCCGGGTGTTTATATTTTTTATGCAAAAGTGAATCAAAATGAAACTCCATTTATTTTACAAGGTGAATTGAATTTGATCCGATGAACATTCGAAAATTTATTTTGATTTCAGGAATCAAATACATATGGATTCAATGTTTGTTATTGCTAACGACAACTTTGAATGAGATAAATGCTCAAATAAACTGCTGTTGTGGCTCTCCCACTGAGTTGAATTTTTCAGGACTGGATTTCGAAGTAGATCCATTTCCACCGCCGGCAGGTTATTTTTATTATTTCGCAGTAAGTCCACTAGGCCCCTGGACTGTATCCAATGGAATCATCGATCATGGAGATCCTAATTATTGTGGCGGACTAGCATATGGCAACCCTAATGGTGCCAGTTACTTTGTTGATCTTTTTGGTTCAGCGCCCAATGGACATCTGGCCGGCACTTTACAATATCAACTTACCGGCTTGACTCCTGGAAATACTTATTATATCGAATTTTGGTATGCTACCTATAATGGCATTGGAAATTATTCAGCTAATTTAAGCATTGCGAATGGAGCATGGTTGAATGTAAATTGGACCGCCAATAATGTTGGAAATGCAATCTGGCTTAAAAAAACGTATTCTTTTAAAGCGCTTTCCAATTCTGCTTCTCTGGAGTTTACAGATACGGGAGCCAGTTCCCCAACCTATGACATTGGGATGTTGCTGGATGATATTAAAATTTTTGAATGCCCGGCTGATCAAACAGCACCTGTTGTTTTAAATCCTCCTACAGATTTAGAAATCGAATGTGAAAAACTCATACCAACACGTCCGCAGCTTCAAATTTCGGATGATTGCGATCTCAATCCCACCATAGTTTTAGAAGAAACCACTGATGGAAACGATCCCTGCAATAAAACATTAACCCGCAACTGGACCATCACAGATGATTGCAATAATTCTACACAGCTTCATCAAATCATCAAGATCAATGATATAGATCCACCGGATTTAATCAAATTGCCGGAAGACAAATTTGTAAATTGCATAGAAGATGTAGTCAAAGAATTTAATCATTGGATTCAGAAAAATGGATATGCCCAGGCAACTGAAGACTGTGGAATTTTAAATTGGAGAATAAATTACGACCGATTGCCAAAAAATGTTTGTGACACTTTAATAGTTGAATTTATAACAAGTGATGTTTGCGGAAATGAAAGTTCCGCTTACGCACAATTTATCGTACGCGACACTATTGCTCCAAATTTCATTATTGAACCCGTTGATAAAATTTACGGAAATATAAACAACCCAAGAGATTCACTCAAAGAGTGGTTATTACAGAATGGATATTCAAAAGTTTCAGGGGGTTGTGATTCCGTAAAAATCAGGACAGATTTTAATGGAGATTCTACGACTAATCCACTGGGCTTATGGTTTTATGCTGAAGATGATTGTGGCCATGTGGATAGCAGTTTTGCCAATTTTTCTTACCAGGGAAACAGTATCAATTGTTGTTGTGGAGTTCCCACAGAACTATTTTTCAGCAATCTAGATTTTGAGTCTCCGCCTACCGCTCCTCCCGGTGGATGGATCGATTACAGTGCCGGAGAAGTATATGCCGGATGGACCATTACATCCGGATCAGTGAGTATTCACGATCCCGCACATTTAAATTTAGGCGATGGCAATCCAAATGGTTCGACGCAACATATGGATTTGCATGGATTCAGTCAGGGATCTGCCGCTTATACATTGACAGGACTCACTGCAGGAAATAAATATACCATTAGCTTTTGGTATGCCATACATATTGGAGGCGGCAATGTCAGTGCTTCTTTGCGAATAGGCAATTTGTTGAATGTAAATTGGAATGCAAGCAATCCGGGAAATGTAAATTGGCTACAAGCGATGTATGAGTTTACGGCAAATGGGCCGGTAGCCACTATGGAATTTTTTGGAAGCGGCTCAAGTCCCTGTTGTGGAATGTTGATAGACGACATTCAGATATTTGAGTGTCCTGAAGATCTTGAAGGTCCAGAAATATTAACTGCTTTAGATGATCTTGAAGTAGAATGTACAAAGGATGTGCCCAAAGCACCCACAATTGTGTTAAGCGACAACTGTGATGCAAATCCAAAAGTAAGTTTTAAGGAAGTTTCGCAAATGATCGATCCTTGCACCCAAAAAATCACGAGAAGTTGGGAAGTAAAAGATGCGTGTGGAAATATCACTATTGAAGAACAGATCATAGATGTCATTGATAAAAATGCACCTCAATTTAACCTAAACCCTGCCAATAAAATAATTTATTGTGATCAAAACATCAATAAGGAATTCAACGACTGGATCAAAATAAATGGAGGCGCGGTTGCAGTTGATGCCTGCGGGCCCGTTACCTGGCGAACGAGTATAGATAAAAACCCTGAAGCCACTTGCGATTCGGTTATAGTGGAGTTCTTTGCCAAAGATCACTGTGGAAATGAGGCAAGCACCTATGCACTTTTTTATGTCAGAGATACAAGTACGCCGAGATTTATTGTATCTGCGCAAAACAAAAATCTAATCTGTGTACCAGCTGCAAGGGATTCTTTAAAAATGTGGATCGATTCTTTTGCATTTGCAAAAACAACCGGGGATTGCGATACTGTTATACTTAGCCATAATTTCAATGGCGACTTCAATCAAAATCCAATGCGATTGACAGTCTATGCCAAAGACCGCTGCGGAAACACAGATAGTAGTTCCGCCACGTTTACATACAGAACCGGCAGTGATACCTTTAGAATAATTGAATACTCTTGCAATTTTACAGCCAATCGTTTGGATACGGCTTATTTTACTTCCAATGGCTGCGACAGCATTGTCATCTCTGAAAAAATAAAACTATTTCCCGATTCCCTATATATTCAGAATTTTACCTGTGATACTTTATTGGCAGGATTTGATACCCTGATACTAACGAACGTTAGTGGTTGCGACAGTATCGTGTTTACACATACCGATTGGAAATCTAGTCCGATTACTTTATTACAAGTTTTCGATTGCCATTTTCCCGCTTATCGCGTGGATACCATGTTTTTCCAGGGCCAATTCTGCGACTCTAGCGTCATTACCGAATACATCCCACTCAAAACGGATACCACGTTTTTACAACTTTCGACTTGTGATTCAACGAAAGTTGGAATTCAAACTCAGATTTTAAAAAATGTGTTTGGTTGCGACAGTTCGGTCATTACCCATACCTTATTGAGTACGGTTCAAACCCATTTTCAAAACAGCTTTGAATGCGGACTGGCGCTGCCGTATACAGATACCCTGGTTTATCAAAGCAATAGTTGTGACAGTTTGGTCATCACTTCACACTTCCCTTTAAAATTGGATACCACTCTATTGCAAAATCAAACCTGTGATCCGATGCAGTCGGGTGTTTTTCAAAGAAAACTCATCAACCAGTCAGGTTGCGACAGCCTGGTCATCGAACAGGTCACCTTACTCCCATCAGATTCCATCAACCAGAACAGCAGCACTTGCATTTTGTCCCAGGCCGGAATCTTCACAGACCGACTC